>NZ_JAAFZF010000001.1:0-268561 GCF_010614825.1 Neobacillus sedimentimangrovi | reverse complement strand
AATCAGGTGTAATGTTTAATGGGGTCATACAATCAACGGAGGAAGGAACTCCGCAAGGAGGACCTCTCAGTCCCCTGCTTTCAAACATCATCCTTGACAAATTGGATAAAGAATTAGAAGCAAGAGGGCATAAGTTTGTTCGTTATGCGGACGACTGCAACATCTATGTAAAGTCACGAAAAGCAGGGGAACGTGTAATGGAATCTATTACGGCGTTCATTGAGCAGAAACTAAAGTTGAAGGTAAATAGGGACAAGTCAGCAGTTGACCGACCATGGAAACGGAAATTTCTTGGCTTCAGTTTTACCATTAACAAAGAACCGAAGGTACGAATTGATCAGCAAAGTATGAAGCGCTTTAAGATGAAGATTCGAGAGATTACCTCTCGGTCAAAACCTCTTCCTATGGAAGTAAGGATTGAAAGGTTAAACCGATATCTAATAGGATGGTGCGGATACTTCGCTTTAGCCGATACTCCAAGCAAATTTAAAGAATTAGATAAATGGATAAGAAGAAGGCTGAGAATGTGTAAGTGGAAACAATGGAAAAATCCTAGAACGAGCGTGAGGAAACTAATCGGTTTAGGTGTGCCTGACTACAAAGCACATGAATGGGGCAACTCTAGAAAGAAATATTGTAGAATTGCCTGCAGCCCAATTCTACACAAAACCCTCGAGAACACCTACTGGAGCCAACGAGGGTTGAAAAGTCTATATGATCGTTATGAATTTCTTCGTCAATCTTAATAGAACCGCCGTATACCGAACGGTACGTACGGTGGTGTGAGAGGTCGGGGGTTAGTCACCCCCTCCTACTCGATTTGTTCACTCCATATGGACAAATTAGGGTTTTTGTCCACGTGCAGTGTATGACACCATCTTTGAATTTGATGAAAAGTGCCTACACCATTCTGAACATAGTTGAATTAACTATATTAAGCTATGAGGTTATATGGAATAGGTGTATGTATATGGGAACTATCCATTTAGATTATTGTTTTTTCTTTGTTGAAAGGGGAGGGAATATATGGATATAGATTTTTTGAGAAATGAGTTAAAAAAAATTCATATCCGAAATGTGCCTAATGCGGATGTAGAAGTAGTGAATGAAAGTTCATTAAAGATGATTGGTAAAGGACGACAGGGAGCAGTATTTGCAGTTACGGATGATATTTGTGTAAAGGTATTCGGTAATAAGGAGGATTGTGAAAGAGAATATCAAGCCCTTTCAATGGGGAAACATACAAATCTTTTCCCAAAAGTCCATGATAAAGGAAAGCTCCATATTGCCATGGATATGATCAAGGGTGTAGATTTACGGGAATATCTACAATCACAGCCATTGACACCGGAGCTGTCAGCTAAATTAATTGAGATGTTATTGACGTTTAAAGAAATAGGATTTGAACGGATCGATCACCATAAACGCCAAATTTATTTATTGGAAGACGGTAATTTAAAGGTGATTGATGTGGCAAGGACGATTTGGCGAGATCGGGTATATCCATATCCACGAAAATTATTGAATTCTTTTGGGGAAGAAATAAAGCAACAATTTCTTACTCACGTTAAGGAGCTGAATCCAAAATTATATGATGAGTGGCTTCATTATATACGGATGGAGGAGCTGTCTAGACAAATTTGTCAAGTATTAATGAACCAATCTACTAAAAAACAAAATCTAGATAAATTATGCGAGAAGTTATTAATTAGAGATAATGAAAAGGAATATGTTAAACAGCTTTATGGACTAGTGCATAAAGTTTTTAAAGAAGAATGGGTTAAAATGATGATACTTAAAGGAATGGACCCTGAGAAGGTGATGCAAAAAATAGATGAACACTGGGATTCCTTAAAAAGAGAGGAACCACAACCATCTAAGAAAATACGAGATACTAAAAAGAGCAAAGTTAATCTGAGAGAGGCGAACCATGTAGGAGTACCAAAAAAACGGTATGAGGGGGCAGTTGTTGGAATAAAAATGAAACCTCGTCGTTTTTATTAAAATGAGAATGAAAAAAAAGTGGATCTTATAATAAGTGAGGTGAGACTGACTTGAAAATACTCGTTATTTGGCGTCTGCTCACAGTAGGCGGGGTAAATGCTGGATGGCGGAACCGTGCCATATATTTAAAAAAACATGGAATTGAACTTGAATTTCTATATACGACTGATCATGGTGGCTACCATATTATGGAGGATGTAGCTAAAGTTTATTTAACAAAGGACGATAAGAAGATTATTAAAATTATTAAACGGAACAATTATGATGCGATTATTGTAGTTGATACAAGTGCCGCATATAAGTGGATTCGGAAAGCCAAGTATAAAGGTCCTGTCATTATTGAAGCACGCACACCGGAATTAATAAAGCTTCAGCCTCATCTTAAGTCGTTTAAAGGCATTACCCCTCAATTGATTATTGTTCCATCAGAATACCAAAAACGGCTTGTATCCATCCTTGCAGAAGGAATTCCGATTAAGGTTATTTACAATGGGGTTGATACATCATTTTATCGGGCAGTACCCGCCGATGAGATTGATTATTCAAATGAGCCTTTCTTACCTAGCGATAAGAAGATTATCGGCTGGATTGGCCGAATTGATAAAAGAAAAAATTGGCCGATGCTCGTAGAGGTGGCTAAAAAGATAAAAAATGAACGAGATGATGTGGAGATTTGGTTAATAGGCGGTGCACAAAGTGTTCAGCGAGACGAATTCGCAGAAGTATGGAGACAGGAAGAACTTACTGATATTATAAAGTGGTTTCCGGTAATTCCGTATCAGCAAATGCCCCATGTTTATGCTAAAATCCGCGAATCTGGTGGATGCACTTTAGCAACGACCAAATCAGAATCATTCGGAAATACTTTTATTGAATCGATGGTGAGCGGTGTACCTGTTGTGGCCTCCAGAATTAGACCGATTACTGAATTGGTAGTACATGGGGAAACTGGGCTGCTATATCGCGGTCAAAATGTCGATGACGCGGTAAAGCAACTATATAAAATTATTGATGATCCTAAATTGCATCAAAGTATGTCAGAGGCTGCTATTAAACGTGTACATGAAAAATTTGCCATCCATGTAGTTGCAGAGCAATATGTCCAGTTACTCTTTAACATCATCGAACAATTCAGGAGTCAGGTAGGTGAGGTGACAGAGAATGATTCAGCCAACGGATTATCAAATGAAGCTTGATGGGAAATCAAATAATCATTTAATTACATTTAATGATGGTCATGATTATGCGGTTAAATTTTTTCAGCCACAATGTAATAAGTCATTGGTGAATGAATGGGTAGGTTATTGTTTGGGGAGGTATCTTGGTTTACCAATTCCTTTTGGCCGAATAGTAGAAATTCCTCCAGACTTTTCCCCCCATATCCCCGAACTTGCAGAGTTAAACTACACAAAGTATCAATTTGCTTCACGTTATATTCCTAACTGCTTAAATGGGCATCAGGTGTTGGATGTTCAACAGATTGTTAATGAATCATCATTAGCTGGTATCATTGTATTTGATTATTGGGTAGGCAATTTGGATCGGACTAGGAAAAATATTTTGTTGAGGGAAGAACAGCCTAACACTTATCACCTGTGGATCATTGACCAGGCAGAAATATTTGGAGGGTTTGATTGGGGGATAGAGGATTTAGAAAATTTGCCCTCAAATATCATATCAAGCACGACACACAAATTTATAGCAAAGCATGTAAAAGAGGAGGAGCAATTTTTCGCGCAATTGGAGCTGATCCAAACGCTTCCTATTTTATTAATGGAAGAAATTGTTACCTTGATTCCTGAGGAATGGAATGTTTCGAATGAAGAGAGAAAGGCAATCGTTACGGCACTTATCATCAGGCGTAACAAAGTTTTACCTAAATTACTTGAGAAATTTATTAAGAAAGTATATCGACCATTACATGGGATAGAAGGTTCATCTTAGTTAGGTGTTTATTATTAAAGTTGCTGAACGTCAGATTAGAAAAATGAAAAATTGGTATCATGATTAGCCAGTCTTTGAAGCCTGCAGACATGGAGTCTGGGGCTTTATTTTAAGTAAAAAATGGATATTTTCGGCTTTAAGAAATTTCAAGCTCCATCTTCAGAGTGACGAACCCCCTTCGTTCTCCGTCTTACGATCTGTCAATATTGATTTTCCCCGCTCCTCGTGTTTCCGTCCTCTCATTTGGTGATCACTATACGAGTGTATCCGCATTGCACGACTGAAAGCAATAGCTTTGGGGAGGAGGACAAACGCAGCTGACCAGGGAGTTTTCGCTTTTCTAATTAAATATGAAAATATCCTTTCGACTTCGAGAATTGTCTAGCTTCAGCACCCTAGCTGCGAGACGCCTTCCTTCTCCGCCCTACGATAAGTCAACATCGAATCGCCTTTGGCTCTTCGTGTTTCCTTTATCTCAGTTGGAGAATCTCCACAAGGAAGGCTCCGGCAGCATCCGCATCGCACGATCGAAAGCGATAGCTTTTGGGAGGAGGACAAACGCAGCTGACCAGGGTGCTTTCGCTTTTCTATGAACGAGGTTACTTTTATTTGCATATAAAGAATTAAGGAGTTAAGTGGAAGGGAGACAGATTATGAGAGTCCGAAAGGCCATTATTCCAGCCGCAGGTCTTGGTACGCGCTTTTTGCCCGCAACAAAAGCGCAGCCAAAGGAAATGCTGGTTATCGTTGATAAACCCGCGATTCAATACATTGTTGAAGAAGCAGTTGATTCTGGAATTGAGGAGATTATTATTATTACCGGTAGAGGGAAAAGGTCGATCGAGGATCATTTTGATAAATCCTATGAGCTGGAAGATACCCTCTTAAAAAGAAATAAAGTGAAGGAATTAGAGGAAGTTCAAAAAATATGTGATTTGGCAAATATCTATTATATTCGTCAAAAAGAACCAAAGGGGCTTGGCCATGCAATCCTTTGCGCCAAAAGTTTTATTGGGGACGAGCCATTTGCTGTATTGTTAGGTGATGATATTGTCATGTCTGAAACCCCATGCTTAAAACAGCTGATAGATGTATATGAATTTTATCATTCTTCAGTATTAGCTGTTCAAGAAGTACCGAAAAAGGAAGTCAGTAAATACGGCATTATCGAACCAAAAGGAGCTATGATAGAACCTAATTTATATCATGTCAATTCTTTAATAGAAAAACCGAAAGAAGAAACGGCTCCATCAAGACTTGCAATCATGGGAAGATATGTGTTAAGACCAGAGATTTTTCATATATTAGAGAACCTTCCATACGGGAAAGACGGAGAGCTACAGCTGACAGACGCTATCAATGAACTAAACAAACAACAATCTGTCCTTGCTTACAAATTCGAAGGCAAACGATTTGATATTGGAAATAAAACCGGTTACATTCAAGCAACGATTGACATCGCTCTTCAAAGACCAGACACTCGCAAAGAAATTAATGAATACTTGAAAGGGATAACTAAAAATTTACAATAGGTGTCTGGCACTATATAATGATATAACGCTAAAGTGTCCATTCTTCATTTGGACATTTTGGCGTTTGTTTCTTAATTTAATGGTTTATTCTCCAATTATTGCTTGGGAAAGCGCAGGATTAGACATATTTCGTCTATGTGGTTATATTGGCTGATGTTATTGTTGGAATGTCTATTAATAAGTTATATTTACTTAAGTAGATGAAAAGGAGTAGTTATCCATGAACAAGCCGGTTATTGTATATACTACGAATGATTGTATTGAATGTTTGATCGTAAAAAAAGTTCTTTCCGAGGAAGGAATTGATTTTGAAACACGTAATATCGTTGAAAATCCGCAGTATCAAAAGGAATTGGAGAAGTATGGTTTTCTCGGAGTACCTGTTACTGTTATGGGAAATAGAGCGGTCAAAGGAGTTAACAATGAACTAAAGGAATTAATCAATCTGGCCAAATGCCAAATGGACGATTAACACGTACTTTTTCTTCAAGGAAAATGATTACTATAAAAATATGAAATGCTACATAGTTCTTTACAATTCTAGTTTTTAGGTTTAACATTGTAATTAATTGAATATATTTAATCACTACTAGGGGTGCCCTGTGATCGGGCTGAGAGAAAACGAGAACGTTTTTAACCCTTTGGACCTGATCTGGGTAATACCAGCGTAGGAAAGTAGACCATGTGAAATTTGACGGTTTTTCATTCTAAATATCCAGGTCCATTTATTGGACCTGGTTTTTTATGGTTAAAACGAATATTCTCGACAACGATAATGTTCATGCGTAAGCACTTTAGCGGCTAGTGTCCTCCGCTCACCACCCTATGATCAGTCAACAGTGAAAAGCAAATTGCTTTTCGTGTTATCTTTCTCTCGGTCGGATCGGACCACAAGGAAAGCTTTGTAGAAAAGCATTCTATGACTTAAAGCGGTTGCATTTGGGAGGATGCCATACGCCGCTAACCACGGTGCTTGCGCATTTATTATGATTTTTTGTTAGAAATGGGGAGGTTCTATTGGATAAAAAAGTTTTATCGGAAACTTTACAAAAAGTAAGAGAGGTAAACCCGTTAGTACATAACATCACGAATGTAGTTGTGACCAATTTTACAGCGAATGGATTGTTGGCTTTAGGGGCTTCACCGGTAATGGCCTATGCGGCTGAAGAAGTGAAAGAAATGGCGCAGCTTGCTAGTTCACTAGTTTTGAATATTGGTACATTAAACCCGCAAACAGTTGAATCCATGATTTTGGCAGGAAAGGCCGCGAATGAAAAAGAAACACCTGTTCTTTTTGATCCAGTGGGAGCAGGAGCCACCCAATACAGGACAGAAACTGCTAGGAAAATCATGAATGAGGTTAAAGTATCCATTGTTAGAGGAAATGCAGCTGAAATTGCAAATGTTGTTGGAGAAAACTGGAAGATTAAAGGAGTGGATGCAGGAGAGGCCAATGGGGATGTGGTTAATCTTGCCATTAAAGCTGCTCAAAAATTTAATTGCGTTGTGGTCATTACGGGAAAGGATGACGTCATAACCGATGGAACTACAACCTATTTAGTATCAAATGGCCACCCACTATTAACAAAAGTGACTGGAGCAGGATGTTTATTAACTTCTGTCATTGCGGCATTTGCTGGTGTGGAGAAAGACTTGCTACGTGCCTCAACGGCTGCTTTAACTTTTTATGGCATTGCAGCGGAAAAGGCGGCCAAAAAAACAGCAGAACAGGGCTCGGGTAGTTTTCAAATTGAACTATTGAATCAGCTGGCGATGGTTACACCGGAAGAATTGATTCAATTAGCCGTTTATAAAAAATTACAAGGAGCTGATTTAAATGTTTAAGGCATTAACAATTGCTGGTTCCGACAGTGGTGGCGGTGCAGGAATTCAGGCGGACCTAAAAACATTCCAGGAGTTACAAGTTTTCGGTATGTCCGCGTTAACCGCAGTGACTGCTCAAAATACATTAGGTGTTCACGGAGTTTATCCAATGACAGCGGAGGCAGTTTCTCAACAGATCAAAGCCATCGGTGAGGATATGGGTACGGATGCCATTAAAACTGGAATGTTGTTTAATGCTGAAATCATAGAAGCTGTCTCTGAGCATCTAGTAAGATATCAATGGAAAAATGTGGTGGTAGATCCCGTTATGATTGCTAAAGGAGGCGCCTCTTTACTTCAACAGGAGGCCATTTCAGCTTTGAAAAAATATTTATTACCTCGTGCTTTGGTAATAACACCTAATATTCCGGAGGCCGAGGTGTTGACCGATATGTCTATTCGAACTGCGCAAGATAAAAGGGAAGCGGTAATGAGACTGTTTGATTTAGGGGTGAAAAATATTGTCCTTAAAGGAGGACATGATGAAGATCCTTCAGAATCAGTCGATTTACTATTCGATGGTAAAGAATTTTATACATTTTCCAGCAAACGAATTTCGACGAAAAATACGCACGGAACCGGTTGTACGTTTTCTGCTGCAATAACCGCTTGGTTGGCGAAAGGTTTATCTGTATTGGAGGCCGTGACAAAGGCAAAAGAATTTATTCAGGCTGCTATCGAAGAGGAAATTGAAATTGGCCAGGGACATGGACCTACAAACCACTGGGCGTATCGAAAAAGGAATAAGGTGTTGATTGACTCATGAACCATTTAAGAGAAATGCTAAAGGTTTATTTTATTATGGGAAGTACCAATTGTTTTAAGGATCCACGAGAAGTATTAGCAGAAGCTATCGACGGTGGGATCACCATGTTTCAATTTCGGGAAAAGGGTGATGGAGCGCTGACTGGAGTTGAAAAGTTTAATCTGGCAAAAGATCTACAATCTTTGTGCCGGAAGAATCAAATCCCTTTTATTGTTAATGATGATATTGAACTAGCACTTGCCCTGGATGCTGATGGTGTACACATTGGGCAAGAGGATGAACCAGCAAGTGTAGTAAGGGAAAAGATAGGAAACAAAATCTTGGGCGTTTCTGTACATTCAATGGAGGAAGCATTAGCTGCTTTAAAGGATGGTGCAGATTATTTTGGAATTGGCCCGGTTTTTCCGACAAAAACAAAAAAAGATGCAAAACCATCACGCGGGACAACACTCATTGAAGAACTAAGAAGAAAAGGTTACAGCACCCCAATTGTAGGAATTGGTGGTATTACAACCGAAAATGCTTCAACTGTTATGGCGGCAGGAGCTGACGGAATATCTGTCATCTCAGCTATTAGCCATGCGAGTTCACCATACCAAGCTGCAAAAATCTTAAGGAAAAGAGTGGAGTCAGTAGAAAAGGTAATATAAATTGGCAACAAGCTGAGGCTGACTAAATTTTATTCGATTACAGAAGCATGTAGCCAATACATTAGATATTTGAGTATGAAAGAGGCAAAAAATAGATGAACAACACATATAAGCTGACATTGACTGCCATGATGATTGCAATTGGAACACTTTCAAGTAGTTTAATTGTGATCCCGATTGGATTTACAAAAATTTTCCCAGTACAACATTTCTTAAATGTGTTATCAGCTGTTCTATTAGGACCTTATTATGCTGTCGCTCAAGCGTTTGGCGTGTCTCTACTAAGAAATCTTATGGGAACCGGTTCTGTTTTTGCCTTTCCAGGTAGTATGGTTGGAGCATTGTTAGCAGCACTACTATTTTGGAAAACTAGGAAACTATTTATGGCATTTTTGGGAGAAGTAATCGGAACGGGAATTCTTGGAGCCCTCCTTTCTTATCCGATTGCTACATTATTACTTGGGCAAGAAGCAACTTTGTTTGGATTTATTCCTCTTTTCATTTTTAGCTCTTTTGCTGGAGCCCTGCTTGGGTTTATCATTTTAGGTATTTTCTTAAAGAAAAATGTCTTGTTTTCTACTAAAAAGGACATTGTCCAGCATGATAAAAATTAAATAACGAAACACTAGGGGTAGCCATATTGGCTTGAGATGGAACAATTGAATTTCCGAACCCTTTGAACCTGATCTGGTTTATTCCAGCGTAGGGAAGTGGCTAGCTATTTTGTAACCCGCTCCCTATCTTCATATAGGTGAGCGGGTTTTTCATTATTGATTAAGGAGGAAGAACATGTCCATCGTTGTAAATCAATTGGCTGAAGCAATTTCGCAAGAAGTCGAAGCTAGAAAAGATGAATTAATCAACTTGTTAAGTAAACTTATTGCATTCCCGACCGTGAGTCCTCCCGGACGGAATACCACAGAAATTCAGGAATTTATTAAAACCTATTTAGAAAATTTAGGTTTTCAGACGGATATGTGGGAAGTTTATCCTGGTGATCATAATGTTGTCGGTATTTTACAGGGAAAAGACTCAAAAGAATATAATAGCTTAATTATCAATGGACATGTAGATGTAGCCGAAGTTGGCGATGATTCGGAATGGAGTTCATCCCCATTTACTGCTAGAATTACAGATTCTTATGTTTATGGCAGAGGGACTTCAGATATGAAGGGAGGCATTGCTGCATCCTTAATAGCTATTAAACTTTTAAAAGAACTTGGCATCACTTTGCAGGGAGATTTGCAATTTCAATCTGTGATTGGTGAAGAAGTTGGTGAGGCCGGCACCTTATCTTGTTTGGAGAGGGGCTATACAGCCGATTATGCTGTAGTGGTGGATTCAAGCAATTTACATATCCAAGGCCAGGGTGGAGTCATCACAGGTTGGATCACCATTGAAAGCAAAGAAACTTATCATGATGGAATGAGAAGAAAAATGATCCATGCAGGTGGAGGTGTAAATGGGGCAAGTGCAATTGAAAAAATGATGAAAATTATCGCTGGCCTTCAGGAACTTGAACGTCATTGGGCGATAACGAAACGCTATGAGGGGTTTCCTCCAGGAACAAATACCATTAATCCTGCTGTTATTGAAGGTGGTAGACATGCGGCATTTGTCGCTGACAAATGTTCCTTATGGATAACTGTTCATTTTTATCCTAACGAGGATTATGAAGACATAATCCAGGAAATTGAACAGCACATCATGGCTGTTGCAGCATCTGATCCTTGGCTTCGGGAAAATCCACCGCAATTTGTTTGGGGTGGAAAATCAATGATCATTGACCACGGAGAAGTTTTTCCTTCGTTAGAGTTGGATCGGGATCATCCTGGTACACGTTTATTAGTCGAATCTTACGAAAAAATGATTTATCAAAATCCAATTGTGGGAATGTCGACAACGGTTACGGATGCTGGCTGGTTAGGTCGTGCAGGTATTCCAACGTCAATCTTTGGTCCGGGCAAATTGGAGGATGCACATGCCGTAAATGAAAAGGTCGAAATACAGCAATTGTTAGATTTTACGAAGGTGTTGGCCGTCTTTATAGCTGAGTGGTGTAATACCCGTAAGCAAGGGGAGAGGAATGACTCAAATTAGATTGGATACGAATGATGGAAAAGGAGGATGATAGTTATGAAATTTTCATATAGGCTTCATGAAAAAGTAAACGGGATATGGGATAAAACACATGAGCATCCGTTTGTTGTCGGGTTAGGTAAAGGAGATCTTCCTGTCGAATCATTTATTCGTTATATGAAACAGGATTATGTGTTTCTTATCGATTATTCAAAATTATTTGCGTTAGGTACGGTAAAAGCCAAAAACATTGAAACGATGGCGGCTTTTGCAAAACTACTCCACGAAACATTGCACGGTGAAATGGACCTACATCGGGCCTATGCAAAAAGATTTGGTATAACCGAACAGGATCTTGAGAATACGAAACCAACACCTATCAACTTGGCCTACACTCGTTATATGTTAAACGTTGCTCAAAATGGTTCTCTTGAAGAATTAATCTCATCCCTCCTTCCTTGTATGTGGAGCTACTGGGAAATTGGCAAAAGGTTGGTAGAAACTTATCCAGATTCGATTAACCATCCTTTTTATGGGGATTGGGTGAAAATGTACTCATCTGAAGAATTTGGTTCTTTAGCACAATGGCTAATCGATTTAATCGATCGTTTGGCAGAAGGTAAACCAGAACGAGAGTTGGTTGTCTTAGAGGAACACTTCCTAACCACATCTAGGTTTGAATACATGTTTTGGGATATGGTTTATGACGGGGGTGATTGGCCTGTCTGATTCATCCATTCTTCGTATTAAAGATTTGAGTTTTTCGTTTGACGGTAAGAGCAAACCTATTTTTTACCAACTTTCTATGGATGTAAAGGCTGGTGAATTTGTTTCTATCATCGGTCCAAGTGGAGCAGGGAAGAGTACTCTTTTTAAATTAATTAACGGTTTACTTGAACCTGATGAGGGGGAAATCCAGATTAAAGGAAAAAAGTCCGGCTCACGATTAGGAAGTGTTGGTTATATGCCACAGAAAGATTTCCTGCTTCCATGGCGGACCGTATTGGAAAATGTGGTGCTTCCGTGTGAAATTCTTAAAGAAGATTGGAGAAAGAAATTGCCGGTAATTCAGGAATGGTTATCCCGTTTTGATCTTTCTCAATATGAAAATGCTTATCCAGATGAATTGTCTGGTGGAATGAGGCAGCGTGTAGCATTTTTAAGAACTCTCATGACTGGCAGGGATCTATTATTATTAGATGAACCATTTGGTGCACTTGATTCTATGACAAAACGGAACATACATAGTTGGCTATTAGGTTTGTGGGGAGAATTAAAAAAGACAGTATTGTTTATCACCCATGATTTAGAAGAAGCGATTTTATTAAGTGATCGAATTTTTCTAATAAAAGATGGTCGAGTACAAGAGAGGATAGTCAATTTAGCCAGACCGAGAAGTACAGAACAAATTTATCATTCAGAGTTGATAGAAATGAGAAAAGAACTGGAGAAATTGATACATCATGACAACTAAATGGAAAAATTGGATAAGTGAATATGGTTTATTTTTATTGGTGGCTATTTGCTTGATCAGCCTATGGGAATGGGTAGTTGTCAAAGGGATGGTGCCATCGTTTATTGTACCTTCACCCTCGAAAATATGGCATGCACTCGTTGAAAATAATCGGCTTTTAATGATAGAGCACGTACCTGCCACTTTAAATGAAGTACTGATTGGTTTTGGGATTTCATTATCAGGGGGACTTTTGTTAGGAATCGGAATGTACTTTTCTAAAGTTTTAGAGAAAATACTTTATCCTTTCCTAATCATCTCACAAACGATTCCACTGATTGCGATTTCTCCCATCTTTATTATGTGGTTTGGATATACCATTTGGAGTAAAGTAGCAGTTACTATTTTAATCGCATTTTTCCCGATTGTGGTTAGTACATATGATGGTTTGAAATCAGGCGGACAAGAATACCGTGAATTATTAATGTCAATGGGGGCTAACCGCTGGATGATATTTAAAAAAGTTCAGCTCCCAATGGCGATGCCATCCATTTTGTCTGGTGTAAAAATGTCGGTTGTGTATAGTGTGGTAGGTGCCACGATTGGCGAATGGCTCGGGGCGAGCGAAGGATTAGGGTATTTTAGCCGTAGAATGTCAAGCAATCTGCAAGCAGACGCAGTTTTTGCTGCGATTTTCCTGCTTTCGTTAATGGGACTATTATTGTTCTTGTGTATTTCTTTTATAGAAAAACAGATTTTAAAGAAAAAATTACGTTAGCGGCAAGAGAGGATGCTTTTGATGAAGAGAATAATGCTGATTATGGTAAGTTTAATATTGTTGGTAGTTAGTGCCTGTGGGAAAGAGAATTCAAGTCAGGTATCAGAAGGTGGCAAGTCCAAGCTTGAGAAAGTAACGTTGATGTTGGATTGGTATCCGAATGCCGTTCATTCCTTTCTTTTTATGGCAAAAGAAAAGGGATATTTTAAAGAACAAGGGCTTGATGTAGATATCCAAATGCCTGCTGACACAAATGATCCGTTAAAATTGGTGGCGGCAGGAAAAGTCGACATGGCCATTAGTTACCAGCCACAGGTTATTGTAGCGCGTGCGGAGGACATTCCAGTTCAATCTTTTGCTGCCATTGTACGCAAACCACTTAATCACATTATGGTTCATGATAATAGCTCGATCCAATCACCAAAGGATTTAGCAGGGAAAAAAGTTGGCTATCCATCGATCCCGTTGGACGAAGCCATTATTCAGACCATGGTTGATGCTGATGGGGGAAATGCGGATAAGGTAGAAATGGTTGATGTCGGTTGGGATCTCATCCCTGCGTTAGCAACAAAGAAAACAGATGCATTAATGGGAGCTTACATTAATCATGAAAAATTATTAATAGAAAAAGAAGGATATCCTATTCGTACGTTTGATCCGGCTGACTATGGGGTTCCTAACTACTATGAATTAGTAATGGTTGCCAGTGAGAAAGGATTACAGGAAAAACCAGAAGTATTTAGGAAGTTTATGAAAGCCGCTGCGAAAGGACAAAAGTATGTAACAGAACATCCTGAAGAAGCATTGGAATTATTAATAAAACAAGAGGACAAATCCTCTCCACTAGATAAAGAGATCGAAAAGAAAAGCCTTGAAATATTGTTACCACTAATGGACGCAGGAGAAAAACCATTCGGATACCAAGACCCACAAACCTGGGAAAATGTCACCCAGTGGCTCCAAAAATATAACATTATAAAAGAAAAAGTAAACTCAAAAGAAGCCTTCAAAAATCTATAATAAGAACCAAAAAGGTGTCAAATACCATGTAAAAATTTCATGGTGCTTGACACCTTTCATCATTTATTAGGAAAAAAAGTATGGATAGTATGGTCGGGTGATGAGGTTCATAAGGTAGGCGGATATTTCGGCGTTTGGTTTTCTTTTGGAATTGAGGAAGTGGATGATGGTTGCTGCGTCACGGATGCCCACACCATGACCATAGTATTGATCATTTCCAAAAAAGACGACATTTTCGGCACGCCAATGCGCCTCTTTTGGTGAAAAATCCGGATTATTAAAATGTAATACGTCACCCGGGAGAAAATCATCACCGTATTTATGAATAACAGGAAGGTCATCATCAAATTCCCAATCTCTTAAATATAGTCGCCTATACAAGCTATCGAATCTAGCGCTTCCAATTGAGTAGAGAGCTGCCAGATAAAGGACAATCGCGATTCCTGTAGCACACTCAGTCGCATAAAGTGAACCGTTTTTTAAAATGTCAAGTATGGCGGTGGAAGGTCTAACATTAGGTTTGAGCAAAAAGCCACCACTACTAGTACGATCCCAAAATTCTCTATTGCAAAACGCATATTGGAAAGTTGTAAATTTCAAGCCGCTCCCATTTAGATCTCGGGCAGCTTTCATTGTATTGCTTCTAAAGAATAATTCAAATCTTAACTGATTGATTGTTGGATAATCATAAATGACTTGGTAAGTGGCCATTTTTTTAATGATGTTTTTATGTTCACTTTTTGTGAATACTCTGTATAAGTCTTCAGGTTTCACTATAACCCCATTTATCCTGATCATATTTATCCCCCAATTCATCCATTCGTCTTTTTAAAGAATATGAATGCTTTGGCTCGGTTTATTTATCAATATGAACCAATCCCTTCATAATAAAAAATTTTAGGGGTGGTGTTCATATTAATTTTATATTCAAAAGGAGGAATCTGAATGCGTAAAAGTAGTCAGTCATTGTTTATCTTTTGATCAATAGGAAATTTTTCCCAAATTCAATTAATTTCGTTATCCTAAATAGTTTTATTAATAATTGTTTCATCGATTGTATACCATGCTATAATGGAACCACAAATCAAGTGGAAGGACGTGTCATCGTTGTCAATAGAGAAATTGAAAGTAACTCAATACATCCCACCTAAAGGAGACTATGAAATTTTTCAAGATGAGAACCATTTTAAAGAAAAACTTAAAGAATGGGGGCTTCCTGTTGCCAAAAAAGAATTTTGGTACAAGGACCGCAATTTTCAATGTCATGTCACGATAAAAGGGTATGAAACATATGGAAATAACAATAATACTCTCATAATTGAATTTCCAAATGGTGAGATCAGCTGTATCCATCCGGCCTATTTAAAAGAAATGCAGCAAGCAAGCTTTGGGAAAGAAAGTATGATTCTTGCTGAGGATAAACCAAAAATAATGGATGAATCTGAAGTGAAAATCACAAAAAGTTCGGCAAAAGTACAAAAGGAAAGACGAGCAGAAACTTCTCAAACAGAAAAAACATCCTACAGTAAAGAAAAGGAACAGTCTCAGAAGATTGATTTGCCATCAGGAAAAGTTCACTTTACTGCAACCGTTAAGCAATTTGCATTAACTTATAATCCTTTTAGTGAAGAAAATGATGAAGTCGTTGTTCTCAAAAATGTTCAAATCGAACAGGAAAATCCTTTGGAACTAGGTCTTGCTTGGTGTAGCCATAGTAAAACATTGAAAAAATTCGAACTGGCAAAGGGAGATCAGCTGGAGTTTGACGGAAAAGTGGTCGCCAAAAAGCTTGCAAAAGGGAAAGATGTACCAGATGAATACATAGTAGAAGCTCCAGTCCTATATAAAATTAACAATCCTTCCAAAATCGTCAAAAAATAATGTGGACTCTTTCAGTCCCATTTTTTTTAGGGAGTTTAAAAGGAGAATTATTCCATATTTGAAGTGTTATTATTTAGATGATCATTATTCATTTGTATGAGCGTAGGGGGATAACCATTGTATTCCAATTTTTGGGGTAGTCATTTTATAAGGTTATAAAGTAAAATAATATTTTGCAGTAAAAATTTATAAGGAGAAATGGTCATGAATCAGACCTATACACTAAAACAAAAAACGAATCAAATCTTCCTTCTGTTGATACCTATTTTAATTACGCAGCTTGGAATGTTCTCCATGGTATTTTTTAATAACATTATGTCTGGTAAATATCATTCCTCTGATTTGGCAGGAGTGGCCATTGGTTCATCTATTTGGAGTCCAATCTTTACTGGATTAAGTAGCATCCTTATGGCAGTGTCCCCAATTGCCGCGCAAAATTTAGGACAGAAAAAAAACCATGAGGTTACTTCTGTTGTTCGTCATGGAGTATACCTCTCATTATTCATAACGATCATTATTATTGTTAGCGGCATGTTTTGGTTGAATCCCATATTAGAAAAAATGAATCTATCTCCTCGTGTTCAATCGGCAGCCTATGATTATTTAGTTGGCTTAAGTTATGGTATCCTTCCCTTATTCGTTTATAACGTTCTTCGATCTTTTATTTATGCATTGGGAAAAACACGAGTAGTTATGTTTATTTTGCTGTCTGCTCTTCCGCTGAATTTTTTATTTAATTATGTACTGATTTTTGGAAAATGGGGTTTTCCGGAACTGGGCGGTGCAGGTGGAGGCTATGCCACATCGATTACCTATTGGGTAATTTTGCTTTTTACAGTGATAATCGTCAAAACCCAAGATCCATTTTCCAATTATAGGGTTTTTTCTAATATGCAAATGTTCACTTGGGAGAAATGTAAGGAGATATTAAAAATCGGTATTCCAATGGGGTTGTCTACATTTTTTGAAACGAGTATGTTCGCGGTCGTTACGATTTTAATCAGTAAATACAATGTTACGACTATTGCAGCCTATCAATCGGCACTTAATATTGTATCGTTTTTATACATGATTCCGATTAGCATTTCTATGGCACTGACGGTATTGGTTGGATATGAGGTGGGAGCAAAACGCTTTAAAGATGCCCGTGCCTATAGTTGGTTAGGGATTGCTATAGCTGTCATCATTGCTATTGTAACGGGATTATTGGTTGTGATATTCCGATACGAGGTTGCCGGATTCTACTCTAATGAGATAGCTGTGATCAATTTAACGGCACATTTTTTAATCTATGCCCTGTTTTTTCAGATTTCCGATGCTATTCAAGCAACCGCACAGGCAGCTTTACGGGGATACAAAGATGTCAATCTCGCATTCATCATGACTTTAATTGCCTATTGGCTTATTTGTCTTCCTGCGGGATACTTTCTATCACACTATACTGGACTTGGAGCAAGAGGCTATTGGATCGGGCTAACACTTGGACTATTAGCAGCTGGCATTGCGCTATCTTCAAGGCTTATTTACATCCAAAAAAATAAATTTACATCTGTAAAACTTATAGACTCATAATAGAAGAAAAGACGCCATAATATGAATGGCGTCTTTTTAATGTGCAAAGGTATTATTATAGATAACGAGAATTGTCTATAAGCATCTTAGTAGCGAGATTTCTTAGTTCACCATAAGATAGGATTTCAGTAGAAACATGATACGTCTAAAAACGATTGATTTGGGAAGAGGTCATATGCTGTATTGAATTAATAAAATTTTTTTATACCCAATAATTTTAACAATGGATTTTGATTTTTGTCTGTAATTTTTAGTTCATCCATAATTAGTTTATCTTGGTTATCTGCAATCCATTTCTTTAATTCTTGTTTGTCCTTACATTGTGTATAATATGTTTCCCCGCCCTTACCGAGAGCATTGACAACATATCTACAAGTGTTCCCCATAATGCCCACCTTTAATATGTGTAATGTATTCTATATTATTGCATTATAGCAGGCTTTGAAAAATAGTCCATCGTTATTTTATTACAAAATCATACAAAAAATCTTCAGATATTTTAATAAAGTCGTATTTTCATTCGGAAGGGATTTCAAACACATTTCTTGTTACTATTGACAGCAACTAATACAAGTTTGGGAATCGGTATGATTTCGAAACAATAGAGGAATGATAATAGAAGATCAATTTTAATTTTGAAATTCATTAAATTAGGTGAAAAACAATGTCATTACTCAATTTGGGAGAAAGCAGTCTATACTACAATGTTATGGGTGAGGGGACTCCAATTATATTTATTCATCCTCCATTATTAACAAGTGCCAATTTCAAATACCAAGTGGAAGAATTATCAAAGAGATTTAAGGTGATCACTTTTGATATAAGAGGTCATGGACGGAGCACTTTTTCGAATGAGCCTATTACCTATCGACTAATCGTAAATGATATGAAAAAGCTGTTGGATCATTTGGGGATTCAAAAAACGTATGTGTGTGGATATTCTACTGGTGGATCGATTGTCTTGGAATTTTTATTATCCCAACCTGACAGAGCATTTGGCGGCATTATTGTTAGTGGAATGTCAGAAGTATATGATTTGTACAACGAAAAAAGAATTTGGCTCGCACGGACACTTGCGAATGCAGGAGCAATTGGATTTTTGGCATTAGGCATATCATGGGGGAATTCCAATACAAAAGAAATTTTTACAAATATGTACCAAGAAGCAAGAAAAGGTAACGCTAAAAATATAGCCCAGTATTATAATTATAGCCTAGAATATAATTGTACGAATCAATTACATACTATCCATCATCCAGTGTTACTTGTATACGGAAAAAAGGATAAAGCATTCCATAAATATGCAAGAATTTTACAAGAAAGATTGTCAAGCAATGAACTGAAATTGATTAAAGAGAAGCACCAAATACCTACGAAATCAGCTGGGGAGTTAAACAGGTTAATTACAGAATTTATCGAAAACCAACACTAAAGGTAAAAATGGTGGATGCCAAGTAGAAAATCAAATAAAGAGAGAGGAGAGGCCAAATGAACCAACAGTATGTTTTTGTCTATGGAACCTTAGGAGACATGCTAAATATCATGATTTACTTAAAGATTCCGTCTTAATTTCTGAGCAAGCTTGGACAAAAGGAAGACTTTATGATACAGAAGATGGTTACCCAGCATTATTGGAATCGACAGAAGGTACTGTCTATGGTGAATTATATCTTGTAACAGATGAACAATTAAGTAGATTAGATAGGTTAGAGGAACATGAAGAAAACAGGGACAACAACTTGTATGATCGGAAAAAGAAAATGATTTATCATGACCGTGGGGAAACAGAGGCTTATACTTATTTCATCACTAAACAAAATGAATTCATGCTGAAAACAGCCATACCTTCAGGTGATTGGAAAATTTATCAATTTGAGAAGCAAAAAGGGAATGTTCTTTATTATGCATATGGTAGTTGCATGGATCATGCACGGTTCAAACTGGCAAATGTTGATCATTACTTCCAAAAATTGATAGGAAGAGGGATACTTGGATATAGTTTGCGTTTTACAAAAAAGCTTCCTGACGGTGGCCGGGCGGACATTGTAGAAAATGGAGGAATTGTGGAAGGGAAAGTTTATGAGGTCCCACGTGAATGTCTCCATTATTTATATCAACGCGAAGGAGTCGATATCCGTCTCTATCGTCCCGCTTTAATTGATGTGAAAATGGACGGACAAATTGTTAAAGATGTATTAACTTTTATCGTAGTAGATAAGGATCCGGAAACAGCTCCGCCCGATCATTATTTAGAGGAAATTATTCGTGGGGGAAGGGGTATTTTAAGTGATTCCTATATAAGTAGATTAAAAGAACATGTGCGCACCCTTGCTTAGCTAGAAATATTAGTATACAGACATTTTGTTAAGAGGATATTTTCTGGTTTTTAATTTTAAAAAACATTTTATTTTTTGAATATTCAAGAAGGAAAACGTCATTCCTGACTCGTATATGGTTATTAAAAGCTTTTTATTAGAAAGACGAGTATGAAACGAACAACCAGTGATGGAGGTATGGGAATGACGATTGAAAAGGTGGAAGGAAAATTATTATGGGAGCCTAGCCAACAATTTAAAGATGAATCAAATATGAAAAAATTTATGTTGTGGCTTAAGAAAACTCGTGGATTATCTTTCGAAACCTATCATGAATTATGGAAATGGTCAATTACATCAATCGAAGCTTTTTGGGCAGCAATTTGGGATTTCTATAAAATCCAGGCGAAAACGCCGTATGATGAGGTTTTGACTGGAAGGAAAATGCCAGGAGCACAGTGGTTTCCTGGGGCGACATTAAACTATGCCGAACACATTTTTCGTAATGAAATGGCGGATAAGTCAGCGATCATCTATGAATCTGAGATTCGAAAGCAAGGGGAAATCACTTGGGGGGAACTAAAACGACAAACGGCAATCATAGCTAATTACTTAAAATCATTAGGAGTAAAACAAGGCGATCGTGTGGTAGCATATGCCTCCAATATTCACGAAACGATCGTGGCATTTTTGGCGTGCTCAAGTTTAGGAGCAATTTGGTCAAGCTGTGCACCAGAGTTCGGTATCATGAGTGTCATAGATCGCTTTAAACAAATTGAACCGAAAGTATTAATTGCGGTTGATGGGTATCGTTATGGTGGGAAAGACTTTGACAGGATTCCACTGATAAAAAAAATCCAAGCCGAGTTGCCTACTTTAGAAAAAACGATAATTATTTCTTATTTAAATAAAAACCCAAATATTGAAGAACTATCTAATGCTGTTCTTTGGGAACAATTGATGCAAGCAAATGCAGAAAAGCTTGTGTTTGAACAGGTTCCGTTTAATCATCCGCTATGGATCCTTTATTCATCTGGAACAACTGGAAAGCCTAAACCAATCGTTCAAAGTCACGGCGGAATTTTACTTGAACATCTAAAAATGATCGGTCTGCATATGGATTTAAAGACGGACGATCGTTTTTTCTGGTATACAACTACCGGATGGATGATGTGGAATGTGGTTGTCAGCGGACTGCTTGTTGGTTCAACGATTCTCTTATATGATGGAAACCCAGGTTATCCAAACTTCCATACCTTATGGCGGTTTGCTGAATCGACTAAAATGACCGTGTTTGGAACGAGTGCAAGCTATATCACTTCATGTATGAAAGCAAATATTCATCCGAAAGAACATTTTAACCTTTCTCACCTAAAGAGTATTGGTTCAACAGGATCTCCTCTTCCTGTAAGTGGTTTTGAATGGGTATATGAAAAGGTTAAAGAAGATATTTGGCTCGTATCAACAAGTGGAGGAACCGATCTTTGTACAGCATTTATCGGTGGTTCTCCTTTACTGCCTGTACATTCAGGAGAATTACAGGCTCCTTCCCTGGGAGCAGCTGTAAAAGCATTTAATGACTTAGGACAAGAATTAGTAAACGAAATTGGGGAACTCGTCATTACGGAACCGATGCCTTCGATGCCGATTTATTTTTGGAATGATAAAAATGGTGAACGATATAAGGAGAGCTATTTTGATGTATATCCTGGAATTTGGAGGCATGGTGATTTCATCAAAATAACCTCGAGAGGGAGTGGCATTATTTATGGCCGCTCGGATGCGACCATCAACCGTGGAGGAATTCGGATGGGGACAAGTGAGATTTATAGTGCACTTGAAAGAATACCAGAGGTAATGGATAGTTTAGTAGTGGATCTTCCCATTCGTAAGGATGAATCCTATATGCCATTGTTTGTTGTATTGAAGGAGGGAGCAGAACTTTCTGATGAACTCAAAACCCGTATCAAACAAGCCATTCGCCACTATTGTTCACCTAGACATGTTCCTAATGAAATTTATCCAGTAGATGAATTGCCGAAAACGCTAAATGGAAAAAAACTCGAAGTACCTATAAAGAAAATATTAATGGGAACTCCTGTTGAGAAAGCAGTAAATATAGGATCATTAATAAATCCTGATTCGATCAAATATTTTGTTGATTTTAAGCAACAATTACATCAGATTTAAGGAAAAATTTGAGTTACGAACTTTGTATAATGAAAGATTAAAAATGACACAAGATACTCATTACATTAATGATAAATCATTAATTTTTTTAAGGAACATCACTATTGATTTAGTGGTGTTTTTTTATGATCTCAAATTCCACTGCAGTTACACTACGATGGTGAAAAGAAATAGGAAGAACCATTTGTATTTTAGGGCGAATGAATGAAAGAATTAGCAAAACTTGTAGGAAAACAGGAAATAATCATATAGCATTAGACTCGATCAAGTATATTTAATTAGGTGGGATATAATTCACGGAGAGTTTTGTTCATGAAGACATGGCTTTAAAGTACATAAGATTAGATGTGTTTGATACAACATTAGCCCTTTCGGCATAACATATAACAGCTACAGATATTGGGGAGGGGTCATTATGTGTAATAATCGGGAATGGTGTGAAAAACTTGTTTTACAATTTAGTTTAGTTAACACCAACTGAGATGTAATATGCATAAGGGATTGTAGTTGTATAGAAAATAAAAAGCTACAGAAAGCTTAAAATCAAAAAATAAAAGAACCAAAAGAATGAAAAATGCAATAACCCAACCAATGATTCGAAAGATGACAAAATATGACATTGGTAAAAACAATTAGATTATAAAGCTTTATAACAGGAACAGGGTTAAATTCATTGGATGAATGAAATGGTGCTAACTAGTCCTTATATAATATATAGTTATGGGGTGAGTTCATGAATAAAAATAGAAATAAAAATAAAAGGCTTTACATTACCCCTCTTCTCCCTCAAGAAGAAGTTGATTATAGTTATAAAACCTTAAGTAAATTTAAATATAAGCCACCTAACAATACGGGGGTAATTTTAGGTATCATTGGTGGTGCATTAGCTACTGTAGGTGACGCATTGGCAACTATTGGGTCAATTATTCAACTGGATATAGATGTTGAGGCCGACTTTCAATCACAATTAGATGATTTTAAGTCAGATCAAGAGAAGGAAAAGATGCAGGAAGAAATTGATACGCTCAAGGGACAGGTGAAGGAAATTGAGGATCTTAAAGAACAGTTGAAACAACTTGAAACTCTTATTAAGAGTAACCAAAATTAGGAGGTTACTCTTTTTATTTTCTTCTTGATTGGTATGAATGATAGACGCAATCAGAAAAATTAGCTAAGGTTTATGGGAATTTTTGTCGAATTAAAGAATATCTCGTCTTTTTAGCACTTGTTTTATCGAAACCATTCAATTTCGGTAGGAAAATGATATAATTCACCTTACGTATGATTGTTCTATAGACAAACTTAGTGGGATTTCGAGGTGTATAATGCCATGCGTCAAGCAGAATTTTTAGAAGAGGCTATTAGAAAGAAAAGAGAAGAAATGGTGTCAATCGGAATGGTGAAGGGATTGCAAAGTAAAGAGACAATTATTTGCAGTCAAGAATTGGACAACCTTATGAATGAGTACTATAAGGTTTTGATAAATTCCAAAGAATCTAGTACAGTTTTAGATTTCCATGACATTTTATTAACTTCTGCATAGATATTTCTCCAAGATTTTACCAACAATGACTTTTTCTTCGTTCATTTCATCCATAGATTTAGCCCATTTTTTACAATTTAATTTGAATTATAAGATGTTCCATATTGAGATAAATGAGTTCTTAGATTCGATTGATTTTCACGTAATGATTCATACCACCATTTCCAAATATTGAAAAGTGAAATATCACAACTTTCCGTTTCTAGACTCGATTTAACAATAGCCATCTAATGTTCATTCAAGGAAAATGTTTAGTAAGTTTAATCAGAATTTGGAGGTTTAACTTAAGAGAATATTAAAAATTGGGCACCCATTATTGGTGCCTATTTTTTTGACCAAAATTTTTCTACTTGTTAGGTGGATTGGTTACGTAATGGTAGGTATTCTCGTAAAATTAATATTTCATAATAATAATTTGGTACCAAAAAGTAACAAAATAATCGCTTATTTATTGAGAAAATTCAGATTAATTACAATGGTTTTAAAAAGGTCAAAAAAGATTACAGCTTGTCGTAATCTATAGATGAATTGAAATGGGTATGGTAGGATTCTAAATATAGGAGGTTGATCATGAAAACAAGAGACGCATATTATGACAATGCGAAATTCTTGCTAGTTTTCTTCGTTGTTTTTGGTCATTTCATTCAATCCTATATTGAAGAAGATAAATTATTCTATACCATATATACGACCATTTATACTTTTCATATGCCAGCATTTATTTTAATTTCTGGCTTTTTCGCTAAAGGGTTTCAAAAAAAAGGATATATTAAAAAGCTATTTAAAAAATTGCTTATTCCGTATTTAATTTTTCAAGGAATTTATTCACTTTATTACTTCTTTATTAATGAAGTCAAAAGCATTGAATTAGATCCACTTAATCCACAATGGTCATTATGGTTTTTAGTTAGTTTATTTTGCTGGAATGTTATGCTTTATGTTTTTACAAAATGGAAGGCCGGAATTGCCTTACTCATATCGGCAGCATTGGGAGTATCTGTTGGTTATTTTGATGAAATTAACAGCTATTTAAGTTTGTCACGGACCTTTGTATTTTTTCCATTCTTTTTGCTCGGTTATTATTTGAATAATGATTACTTTGTAAGGATTCGAGAGAAAAAATTTCGGTTTACATCATTTTTTATCTTGATTTCCATTTTTATCACTATTTATTTAGTTCCTGAATTTGAGTATAAATGGTTTTTTGGTTCGAAACCGTATGATTCCTTGGAACCTGCCCATTTAAATGGAGGGCTAATCCGTATAGGGGTTTATTGCTTGACATTATTGGCTACACTTAGTTTCTTGGCATTAGTTCCAAGAAAAAAATTCTTTTTTACACAATGGGGAACTAGTACACTTTATGTTTATTTGTTGCACGGATTTTTTATTAAATTTTTCAGAAACAGTGAATATGTAGACATTATTAATCATTCTGATCAAATTATTGTTTTAATCCTCTTGTCCATTTTCCTTGTCGTATTTTTATCGAGTAAAATGGTCAGACGAATTTCTCAGCCGATCATCGAGCTGCGATTTTCATTTTTAAATAATACAAGCCATCAACAGAGGTAAACATTCCGTTTACATGAAGGCAGATACATCTGGGCAAACTCCTAATAGGTTACTATTAGGGGTTTTTATTATGAAAAAAATTTTAATATTGTTCCTCATAATGATCATCTATACTTCTACCTATTGTTCCACTGCCTCTGCTAAGGAGATCCATTTGACTGCAATCGGTGATTCTATCACTTACGGTACTGGAGAACCTTCAAAAAAAGGGTATATTGGTCGCCTTCGCGACGCATTAGAAATCAAAACAAAGTTTCCAGTGAGTGTAAATAATTTTGCTATACCGAGATATACAACAGAAAATTTGTTGAATCAACTTCAGGACAGACAAATAATGAACTCATTAAAAAAAGCTGACTATATCATATTATTTATCGGAACCAACGACTTTAGAAAAAGTGCAGGGTACCAATTTAATCAATTGAATTTAAAGAATATGAATAATGGTAAAGTAAAGTTTACTGCAAATTTAAGGAAAATATTGTGTATTATTAGAAATGAAAATCATACAGCCCCAATTTTAGTTTTGGGACTATATCAACCTTATGTGGAATATCAAAATCATCAAGAAATCCTTACCATTATTGAAGAGTGGAATTATGGAATAGTAAATATACTTGGAAAAATCGAAAAGACATACTTTGTACCGACCATTGATTTATTTATAAATAAACCGAAGAAAAAGTATTTTAGTGATTCCCTTCATCCGAATTCTACTGGATATCAGTTAATTGCTAACCGTGTTTTTCAATATTTAGTGACATTAGAAAATGGTTCATAACCCATTGAAAAAGACCATCTGACACGGATGGTCTTTTCCTATTTTTGTCAGCAGTATGCAGCTCCTACAATAATTAACAAAATAAACAATACAACGATTAATACAAATCCGTAATATCCATAACCATATCCAGATCCATACCCACCACAACCGTAAAACATTACAGTATCATCCTTCCTTTATATTTTTTGCCTGCTTGGTGTTAATACCAACCTCCACCAAAGCCCCCAACATATGATGATCCAACGATAATGAGGAGAATAAATAAAACAACGATTAACGCAAATCCTGCTCCGTAACCATTAGCACCTTTTGTCACTAATTAGGCACCTCCTTATCATATGGTACTTTTACATTATGTAAAAACACCTAAGGCAGTACGGGCGTTTAACCTAGGAGGAAAGGAATTGGGCGAAGAAAAGAGGGGAGCGTTGAACTGCAGAAGCATGTATGAATGGAAAAAACAAAAAAACGGAAAGTTATTCTTATATAAAGGCGAAGAATTATTAAATACTTATGCAACATTCACTGTACAACCGATGAATAATAAAGGTTATCTTCAAATCAATGATCGCCAATACTTGGGAAGTTTTGATTTTATAGTGGAAAATGGGCAATATGTTCGACCAATCAACTCAGTGAATATGGAGGATTATTTAAAAGGTGTTGTTCCAATTGAGATGTATCCATCTTGGCATATAGAAGCCTTAAAAACTCAGGCCGTAGCAGCAAGAACGTATGCCTTAAGTTATATGAACCGAGAGCTAATTGATGATACTATAATGTATCAGGTATATGGTGGGTATATTTGGACTCCCAATACGACGAAAGAGGTAGATGAAACGCGAGGACAAGTGATTCAGTATAATGGTCGTTTGATTGATGCAGTTTATTCGGCAAGCAATGGTGGAGTAACAGAAAGCAATGCAAATGCATGGGGCTCAGCCTCAGTTCCTTATTTGACAGTGAAAGAAGATACCTTTGACCCAAAATCTGTTTGGAATTTTTCTTTCCATAAAAATCAAATCAACGTTTCTCAATTGAATTTATCAAAACCAATTGAATGGTGGACCACTGTAAAGGAAGCTGATACAACCTTTTCTAATAATATTAAGATGTGGTTAAATGCTAACGGTTATGCAAATAAAGAGATAAAAATCGTTGATATTCCTGAATTTAAGCTTCATTCTCCAGGTTCTGGTGGACGGATGAGCAAGGGAAATATCACAGTGGAATTTTTCGTGAAGGATATGTTGGATGCAAATGGAAATTTAGCCATTCAGCGTGTCGTATTACAAAACGTTAACATTTCAAAGATCCGGGCGATGCTAGGAACTCGAGTGATGCTTAGTTATTTAGTGGATAAGTGGTCACAGATGATCATCTCGTAAAAGTTAGTGGACGAGGTGATGGTCATGGAGTAGGTATGAGTCAGTGGGGAGCCAAATACAGGGCTGACGATGGTAAAAAATATGATGAAATTTTAAAATTTTATTATAAGGAGTATCAATTGTTACCATTTATGATGAATCCGAGTCTATTGTGAGCTCGCCGAATGAAACTGTACCGGTAAAACAGACGGGGTGGGTTCTGGAAAATGGAAAGTGGTATCATTATAAATCCGATGGAACAAAAACAACTGGATGGTTATTGGATAAGAATAAATGGTATTATTTGAACAATTCTGGAGAAATGCTGACAGGCTGGCAGTTGATCGGTGGAAAATGGTACTATTTGCAAGCAAATGGTGCGATGGTAACTGGTTGGCAAAAGGATAAAAATAAATGGTAATATTTAACATCATCAGGAGCGATGGCAACCGGCTGGATCAAGGACAGAAACAAATGGTACTATTTATCAACTTCAGGTGCAATGGTGACAGGTTGGCTAAAAGACAAAGACAAGTGGTATTATTTATCGACTAGCGGTGAGATGGTAGTAAATCGCCAAAATATCAATGGGAGATGGCATCTTTTCCATTCTAGCAGATATTGGCTTGGTTATATTTAGAAATAATATTGAATAGCTTTTATTTATGAAGTCCGTCATGAGTATATGGCGGACTCAATTTTTTCACAATCTTATCTTAGTGCAAAGTTTTAACCATTTATTATGGCATTTTGCTATAATGATTTAGTAAATGTATGAATTGTTAAATTTAGGAAATAGACTACTAAAGGAGGTCATTATGGGGAAAAATCGATATGTATTTTGGGGACTCGTGGTTACGACCCTCATTTCAGCTCTAGATACAAATATCATGCAAACTGCTAGTCCAACAATAGTAAAACAGCTTGGAGGAAGAGAGTTATTTGCCTGGATATTTGTCGTGTATATGCTGGCTAGTACCGTTACTGTGCCCCTTTACGGTAAGCTATCAGATATGTACGGTCGAAAAAAGCTGTTGATGATTTCTGTAGCTTTGTTCACGGTTGGTTCCATTCTTTGCGGATTGGCGAATTCAATGGTTTCCTTAATTATTTATAGGGGAATTCAAGGATTGGGTGCAGGGGGAATGGTTCCTCTGTCAATGATTATCGTTGGAGATTTGTTTACAATTGAAAAACGTGGAAAAATTCAAGCCGTTTTTAGTAGTATTTGGGCAATATCCTCAATTGTTGGTCCTATTATGGGGTCTTTTTTTGTGGAAACTTTAACATGGAGATGGATTTTCTTTATTAATATTCCAATTGGGCTTTTGACCATTCTTTGCTTAATTCCCTATAAGGAACAAATTGAATTTAAGAAAACCCATATCGATTATAAAGGATTTTTCCTATTTGGTGCATCCATTACCCTGTTGTTGTTAGCAACGAATGTAAGTGAACCTCTGTGGTATGCCGTTGTCGGGGTTATCGGTTTAGTTCTCTTTGTTTGTGTAGAAAGGAAGGAAGCTCAACCGTTTCTACCCGTTACATTATTTAAAAATAAAGGGATACTGATGACTAATCTTTTCATGCTTATTTATTGTTTATCATTTTTTGGAACTTCCAACTATATTCCCTTATTCCTTCAAGAAGGCGCCCATATGAATACTTATAAAAGTGGGTTGATTTTATTAAGTATTGCACTTGGTTGGATGTTTGGTAGTACCCCTGCAGGGAAATGGATTATTCGCTTTGGCTATAAAAAATTATTTATTATTGGTAGTGTTATTACAGCGATTTCAGGGTTTGCCTTGTATATTTTTATTAAGGAGATCACTTATACGAATTTGTTCATGATTTTGACGGTACAAGGATTTTCCTTTGGTTTATTGTTTGCACTCGGTACGATTGCCTCACAGGAATTTGCAGAGCCTAATATTAAAGGTTTGTCAACATCACTGCAAATGTTTTTAAGAAATATTGGAACCTCTATTGGGGTCATGATCATGGGGCTAATCATTAATCATACCGCAAGTATTGTCATTGGCATGCAAAACGTGTTTCTCTATTGTTTTATCTTAAGTATAATCACCGTAATACTTAGCTTTTTTATTCCAGCCAAAACACCTACATCAAGCGAAAACGAGGATATGGTTAGTACGAAAAACAAGATTGAAGTAGGTGTTTAAATTAGAAAAGCGCAAGCACTATGGAAGCGGTTCGCTAGACTTCAAGTCAAAATAAATCTGGGGCTGTCTAAAAAGTTCATTTAAGAGAAAAATGAACCCAAATTAAAAACCCAAGAATGTTGATTTAACAGCATTCTTGGGTTTTGCTTTTATAAAGATTTCGGCTGAAATACCACTTTCCGGACAGCTCCTGCAGTACCAAACCCACTTTTCGGACAGCCCCATTATTTTGACTAATATAACTTTGATATAAAGTTGTTAGAAAATATGTCTAGAAGCTTTTTATTTGCCTGTACTATTTAAGGTGTTTCTTTTCACTCATCTTCATTTTCAGGGCTTCTGACATCTGGTTTAACTGGTGTTAATTCCTCTGAAGCTTCGGTTTGGAATTGTGTTCGGTTCGTACGGATTGTTGTTTGTTCATCAGACTCATGAACAAGGAAACGGTGAAAAAAGTATTCGAATGCCGTTACCGCTACTGCCGAAATAAGAGATGCTGAGAAAAGATCATCTTCAAATGTTAAGGCTCGGCCCATAAACCAAACAACTAGAAAAGTCAAACCGAAGTCAGCCGCTGAGGCGATAAAATTGTTGCTTCTTCTAAGCAATAATAAATCCCCTAAGAAATAACTTAGTAATCCAAGAACTGCCGAAATCAATACGACATCTCCAAAACTAAAATCATAAAACATTCCAAGAATAATACCTAATACAACTAGACATGCAACAAATTTAACCACCAGTCTTACGCCATGCTGCATATTATTACCTCCTTTTGGTAGTAAAATCCCCCAATTGTTATGAGATATACGCCTAAATAGAAAAAATTCACGAATCTTTCTAGTTGAGAAATGGACACTTCATTGCTTTGCTTATTATCAGTTCGCAGTAAAAAAATACTTTTGGAATATCATTTTCCTCTGCATTAAAAAATATTGCCCATACAATGATTGAATTGATAGAAGCCAAATGATTAAAAAATGTAAGCGCTTTAAAAATTATCTAAATATAAAAAATAATCAAAAAATATTGACACATATTTTGTCCGGTGGTAACCTTAATAAAAAATTAATCTTGAATCGATGAAGAGAAGAGTAGGGCTAGATCCTAGTCTATAGAGAGTCGACGGGTGGTGAGAGTCGATGACAGGGCTTGCCTGAAGATCATCTCTGAGATGTGCAGCTGAACATTGTAAGTAAGCTGTGCCGGATGGTTCCCCGTTATATTGGAGCACATACTTTATTTTGTAGTATGTAATCGAGAGCCGCGGTTTATTTTTTTCTGAAAATAGCTGCGGAAGTAGGGTGGTAACGCGAGCAAAAACTCGTCCCTATCTTTGGGGCGGGTTTTTTATGTTAATACGACAATTTCATTTGAGGAACACTTCAAGGAGGGTAAGAGACTATGAGTCAACAGGTAAATAACAAAACTTTTAATGTGGAGGATGTGATCATTGCAAGTCATACAATTAAGGATATGATTGCACCAACACCATTACAGTATAATCACTTGTTATCTGAACGCTACGGTTGTCAACTATATTTAAAACGGGAGGATTTACAAATTGTCCGTTCATTTAAAATTCGCGGTGCCTATAATAAAATTAAAAAGCTAAGTTTGGAAGAATTGCAAAATGGGATTATTTGTGCAAGTGCGGGAAATCATGCCCAAGGTATAGCCTACTCCTGCCATCAATTAAAAATTAGTGGTAAAATTTTTATGCCTAGCACGACACCAAAACAAAAGGTGAATCAGGTTAAATTTTGGGGTAAGGATAGCGTAGAAATTGTCCTTGTTGGTGATACGTTTGATGATGCCTATGAAAAAGCAATCGAGTGTAGCCGGGTAGAAAATCGAACGTTCATTCATCCGTTTGATGATTATGATGTCATTGCTGGTCAAGGTACTGTAGGAGTGGAGCTGTTAAACGACTGTCCGGATAAAATTGATTATGTTTTTGCTGCAATTGGTGGGGGTGGACTGCTCGCAGGTGTCGGTACTTATTTAAGACATTTTTCACCTGAAACTCAACTTATCGGTGTCGAACCTCAGGGTGCACCAGGGATGAAGGAATCAATGAGAAAAGGAGAAGTAGTAACGCTAAAAGAAATTGATCCTTTTGTTGATGGAGCGGCAGTAAAAACCGTTGGTACAAAGACTTATCAAATCTGTAAAGATATTGTGGATGATATTGTTGTTGTTCCAGAAGGCAAAGTTTGTACGACACTATTATCGTTATATAACGAAAATGCGATCGTAGTGGAACCAACAGGCGCCTTGTCAATCGCTGCATTAGATACATATGCGGAACAAATTAAAGGCAAAACGGTGGTCTGTATTGTAAGTGGCGGAAACAACGATATTGGCCGGATGCAGGAAATTAAAGAACGTTCCAAGCTGTATGAAGGTCTACAACATTACTTTATTGTTCAATTTCCGCAGCGCCCTGGGGCATTACGTGAATTTTTAATGGATGTACTTGGACCAAATGATGACATCAGCCATTTTGAATATACGAAAAAAAATAATCGGGAGACCGGACCTGCATTAGTTGGAATTGAATTAAAGGATAAAGAGGACTACTATCCATTGATGGAAAGAATCAAAGCAAAAGGATTTTTATACCGTGAAGTGAACAAAGATAGTACTCTATTTCAAATGTTAGTATAATAATTATTGGCCGAACCAAAAATGGTTTCGGTCAATTTTTCGTTCTAGTTTGGTAAATCTCTTAACAAATGGAGCAATTTAGGTATAATAATATTTGTGTATTTATTATTAAAAATAAGTCCTATATTTGTTATAAACAAAACAACAAAAGCAGGACAGATTTAATTTTGAGAAAGAGAGTGTTCTTATGGGTCGTAAATGGAACAATATTAAGGATAAAAAAGCAGCAAAAGATGCCAATACAAGCCGTATATATGCGAAATTTGGTCGCGAAATTTATGTGGCTGCACGTCGAGGCGAACCAGATCCAGAGTCAAATCAAGCGCTAAAGTTTGTTCTTGAACGGGCGAAAACTTACAATGTTCCGAAACATATTATTGACCGTGCCATTGAAAAAGCCAAAGGTGGTTCTGATGAAAATTATGATGAACTACGTTATGAAGGCTTTGGTCCAAATGGTTCTATGATCATTGTTGATGCATTATCCAACAATGTAAATCGTACTGCATCTGAAGTGCGTGCTGCTTTTGGGAAAAATGGCGGCAACATGGGCGTTAGTGGTTCTGTTTCCTATATGTTTGATTCAACAGCAGTTATTGGTGTGGAAGGTAAATCAGAAGAAGAAGTATTAGAAATTTTGATGGAAGCGGATATTGACGTTCGTGATGTGGTTGAAGAAGATAATCAAGTCATTGTTTATGCAGAGCCTGACCAATTCCACGCTGTACAAGAAGCTTTTAAAAACGTAGGTATTACTGAATTTACAGTAGCTGAACTTACAATGCTTGCTCAAAACGAGGTTACTCTTCCTGAAGATGTTGTTCCAAAATTTGAAAAATTAATTGATGCACTGGAAGATCTTGAGGATGTTCAACAAGTATATCATAACGTGAATTTGGGTGAATAATTAATATAAAAAAGACCTCACAGTAATGTGAAGGTCTTTTTTTGCTTTATATGACACCATGATTACTTTTTCATCGCTGATAAGATAAAGATTGTTGCTATGATTGCTATGGATCCAATCCATTCCATGAATCCAAATGGAACTCCAAGCCAAGCTACTGCTAAAAATGCCGCAGACATTGGCTCTACGCAGGCTAGAAGGCTCGCTTCCGATGCACTAATATATTTCATGCTTTCCATATAGCAGAAAAAGGCGATTAATGTTCCAAAAATGACGACAAATACAACGGATGCAAATGAGGATAAGGACCAGTCCCCTTGGAATTGCCATGGGGGGCTGAAGAAACTAAAAGCTATACCACCGATCATCATACCCCAGCCAACAGTAATAAGGGAGCCCCATTTTGAAAGCAGGTTTGCCGGATAAAGGGTATAAAAGGCAAGGGCAAATGCTGAAAGCACTCCCCACACAAATGCTGGAACAGAAATGGATAAAGCTTGGATATTGCCTTTAGTCACAAGAAGAAAAGTTCCGCCCAAGGCTAAAAATATAGCAGTCAATTCATGTTTGGCTGGCCATGTCTTTCCTCGAAGACAAAGAAAACTAGCGATAATGACGGGTGCCAAGTATTGCAAGACAGTTGCTGTTGCAGCATTTCCGTGTTCAATCGCTGCAAAGTAGGTGTACTGTACACCCCACATCCCAAAGATTCCGAACGTAATTAACTGAAATAAATCCTTTTTATTTTTCCATATATGCCAAATATTTTGTTTTCCCATTGTTTGGGCAAAAAATAATAAACCTGCGCCAGAAAAAACTAGTCTGATCACAACAAGCCAGCCTGTTGTGAAACCTTTATGGTGAAACAAGTATTGAGCAACTGTTCCTGAAACTCCCCAAAAGATGGCGGCAATAATAACTAGTAAGATCCCCTTAGCACGAGGGTAGGGCATGATGGCTCCTTGCGTGTTCAAATTATCCCTCCTATGAAACTAAAACTATCTTAATATTACAGAATATTTAACAGATTTAACAGAGAAAATTTATAGGACGGATCCATCCTATACTTTAATTTAAAGATGTTAAAACGTATAGTTTGTATAATTGTGGAAATATGGTATGATACTACATAATTTCAATTAGGAAAGGGTGCAATGTCAATGTCTTTGGAGAGTGTGAAGGAACATTTAAATCAGTGGGGCAGGGAGAAGGATGTAATGGAGTTTACAACCTCAAGTGCAACAGTAGAGTTGGCAGCAAAGGCCATTGGCGTTATTCCAGCACGAATTGCCAAAACGTTATCTTTTAGAGGGAAAGAAGACAAGGCAATTTTAGTAGTCACTGCCGGTGATGCGAAAATCGATAATAAGAAATTCCGGCAAACATTTGGTTTTAAAGCGCGTTTTCTCAGTCCTGAAGAAGTTCTCGAACAGACTGGACATGCTATCGGAGGTGTATGTCCATTTGGACTGAAGAATCCACTGGATGTTTACCTAGATATTTCTATGAAACGCTTTGAGACGGTATTTCCTGCTTGTGGCAGTTCAAACTCTGCCATTGAATTAACATGTGAAGAAATTTTTCAATATTCATCCGCCAAGGAATGGGTTGATGTATGTAAAGGATGGGAGGATAACGCTGAACAAGAGGAAGATTCTGTGTATTCGAACGTGAATTCATAATGTTATATTATTTGTCATTATGTTTCGATTATAGCAATGGATTTGCCCTTCATGAAGGGTGGGAAAAAATCGATCATGGATGTACAACCAAATCAAAAACCGCCAATTGTAGAATTGGCGGCTTGGGTTTTTCCATAAAGAAGAAATGATTAATTAAGTCTTTTTAAAAATACATAGCTAACCTTGTCGTAGTTCATTTTGTCTTCATAAAATCTATGAGCGTCTTTCCGCTGAAGACCGGATGAAAGGGAGATAATCGGATAGCCATTTTCTTTAGCCCAATTTTCAATATAGGATAAGAGTATTTCCCCATGCCCTTTTGAACGTTGGGAAGAATCTGTAACGAGATCACATACCCAAATAAATTTTCCATTATAAAGGGTAATCATTGGCATGAAGCCACTGACAGCTACTATTTTTCCATTTTCATATAAGGCAACCATTCTGTAGCCTTCTTTTTGTACTGCTTCTTCTACGAGCTTGAGATAACTTTCTTCGTCCAAATGTGTCCGGAGCTGTTTCATTACAGGGAAGGCATCCATCCATTCCTGTTTTGTTGTTAATTCTTTAATATTTATAGATTGGTTGGTAATCAAAATGATCTCTCCTTTTACCAAAAATAATCTTTCTTCAAGGCTTTATGAAAAGAGATGGAGTTCATGAAACCTATTTTTTCGCATGTTCCGATTTTATCGATTGTCTGTAGGATTTCGTGTTGGTGATAAAACGACAGATTCCAGATGAAGATATGTAAATGATAAAAATACGAAATATAAAAAAATAAAAAGCCAGTCTTTAAGGAAAAGAATGGCTTTCTTTGTAAAAAAAATATATCGGAAAGACAGGATTCGAACCTGCGACCCCTTGCACCCCATGCAAGTGCTCTACCAAGCTGAGCTACTTCCCGATTTTTCCTTAATTAAATTATATAAAGATTTCCAATTTTCATCAACCAAAATATTGATCTGATCCCAAATAATTATTTTTCTTCCTAAAGAAGGAAGATTAATTCATAGAATTATTAGGATTTAATTTCTCGAATGTTTCCTTATCACAGATCACAAACAATTGGGCGTTATCTGGAATAAATTGATCCAACTTTTGGTTAATATGTAAGTCACCACGGTCCGCGACTAAAGTAGCTCCATTATTTAATAAGTCAATGAATGCATCCCTGTATGTTTTCCATTCACCACGTTTCGGGATTTCATACATCGTTTCATTATATTTTGTACTCATCAATTCAGAGTACATATTTGTAACCCCATGAGAAAATAATGACCGGACAGCTGCATGCGAAATCATTTCTTGGGATGGGATAAATTCATCCACTTTCACATACTTAAATAATGGAATATGTTTTTCATTAATGACCTCGGCTGTCACGTGAATTTCTCTATCTAATCTATTTTCAATGGTTGAGATGGCAGTGGCTATTAATAAGGTTTTCCCGTCTACAAATAATGGATCTTTCGTAGTAATATTTTCTCTAAGAGATTGATCGGCAAATATGATAACACCTTTTGCTTTTGGCAAATTTGCATTCAGTAACGTTTCTTCTGCCGTAGCATCGCCTCGGATGTAGTACAGCCGTTCTTCGGTTAATGGAGCTTTTTCTAATTCATCGATGATGACAATATCAATTTTTTTATCGGACTTAAGAATTTCTCGAATGGCTAATTTCGATTTTGTACTCCAGCCAATAAGGATGATATGATTTTCACCAGTGTACTTCATTTTTCCTCCAATCTTCATTTTATCGATTAAATAAACAGAATTTATGAATCTCCCTATAAACAAGCTTAATAATCCAATTCCTGTTATATAGAGGAAAATGGTATAAACCTTACCGAGATCCGTTTCAGGTGCATAATCACCAAAACCGACTGTTGCTATGGCAGTAATAACCCAATAAATCGAAGTCAAATAGGATTCAAATGTTTTTGGTTCAATCAAATAAATCCCTAAAGCGGCTAATAAAATGTATAAAAGGACAAATGGTATGAATATTTTTTGCCTTACCTTCATTAAGTTATAGAGCCATTTTATAACTTTTAATCCCATCAGTATCCAGCCCCATCATATTATCCTACATCTTTATTATTCCCAAGCAGCATCAAAAAAGTATTTCGTGTCATGATTTGTAAAGGGGAATTAAAATACGGCAAATAGACATAAGCTCAATATTTAACATGTAATAGGGGCATATTTATGATTCATTTGATCTTAAAGCTGTGAAATACTCACTTTTTCAAAAATCCTAAATGGCTGATTTTCAAGATTTTGTTAGGTTTTAATGTTTTAACATGAATATAAAAGAATGAAAAAATGGAATAAAAAAAAGCGGTAATGACCGCTTTTATAAAGAAGGAAAATTTAATGGGTTAGAATAAATATATGTTCAAGCTTGGACAAGTTGTAGGTAACTTGTCCATTTTACAATTATTTTTTCAAGCAGAATTAAAAAAGTATATCGTGTCATGAATTTTGGAGGGGAATTAAGATACGGGAAATTAGAATTAACCTCAATCTCTAACATGTAATAGGAGCTTATTTATGATTCGTTTAACTTTAAAACATCAATTGTGAAATACTCACTTTTTCAAAAATCTAGAATGTTGATTTTCATGTCTTTGTTAGACTTTGATGTTTTTAATATGAATATAAAGGAATGATAAAAAATGGAATAAAAAAGAAAGCGGTAATGACCGCTTTTATTAAGAAGGAAAATTTAATGGGTTAGTATAAATATATGTTCAAGCTTGGACAAGTTGTAGGTAACTTGTCCATTTTAACAAAAATAGGCGTTAACAAATTTTTTGAATCAGTTCAATGGAGTTATTTTTAGGTGAATTCACTAAAGATGATACTTGATAGGCTTCCATTTGGTTTGGATCAAACGGTACAAGAAATTCCTTTAATAATTTCGTATCTTTTATAGTAGGATCTAACCAAGCTTTTTCATCTTCTCGTTTTAAGATGACCGGCATTCGGTTATGAATATCTATCATCAATTCATTCGGTGTGGTAGTAATGATTGAACAAGTGAAAACAGATTTCCCATTAGGAGATTTCCATTGCTCCCAAATACCTGCCATTCCGAATAAAGAATCTGACTTCAATTTGATTCTCATTGGTGTTTTTGAATGGTCACTATTCCGCTTCCATTCGTAAAATCCGTCTGCAATAATTAAACATCGTTTATTCTTAAAAGCATGGCGAAAACTTGGTTTTTCAGATATCGTTTCAGCACGGGCATTAATCAGTTTATTGCCAATGGACGGATCCTTTGCCCATGGGGGAATCAGGCCCCATTTTAAAAACCCCATTCGGTTTGAATTCCCATCGTTAATAATTGCCAGGACATTCTGTGATGGTGCAATATTATAATTAGGAACAAAATTTTCTTCATCTAGAAAAGCTTGTATATCAAAACGATCCATAATTTGTTCCATCGTAGCAGTTAAGGTATAACGGCCGCACATCCAAGCATCACCTCATCCATAAATTACTGTCATTTTAACACAGATAGAGAATTAGAGTAAAAAGGGTTGGAGGAGTATGAAAATGAGGGATTTAAATAAACTGTTTCGGGCAAGAATAGGTTTTTCCGAAAACGATGAAATTACTTTTGATAAACTATCTGATGTTTTAGAAAAAACCGCAAATACAATCCCATTCGAAAATATTTGTATTATAAACAAGAATATGAAAGATATCTCTAAAGTGAATGTCGTGGACAAAATCTTAAAAAAGAAAGAAGGAGGGCTTTGTTACGAATTAAATTCGATTCTATATTATTTTTTATTGGAAAATGGGTTTGATGTGGAACTAATTAGTGCTGTTGTTTTTGAACAGTCATTGCAGACTTTTAGTCCTACCGGTAGAACGCATGTTGCTATTTTATTAACTTTTAATGGAGAACAATATATCATTGATACAGGATTCGGGGGAAATTTACCTTTAACACCTGTTCCAATGAATGGTCAAGTAGTTTCATCGAGAAATGGAGATTTTCGAGTAAGAAAGATGGTTACAGACCATGGTAATTATGTAATGGAGATGAAATTAAAGCATCGCCATTCTGATTGGGTTCTAGGTTATGCCTTTGATCCATCCATACGAATCGAAAATGAACATGAATTAAATGAAATTCAAAAAATCATTGTCGAGCATCCATTTTCACCTTTTAATAAAAAGTTCCTAGTAACCAAGTTAATAGATAATGGGATAATGGTGTTAACAGACACGTCTTTTACACAACGGATTGCTGGAAATGAATTAAAAGAGGAAATCACTCCTGATAAATTTAAATTGTTGGCAAAGAAATATTTTGGATTAAATATATAGAAAAGCGTAAGCGCCCTGGTCAGCGGCGTATGACGTGGAGGTTCTCCGACTGAGATAAAGGAAACACGAAGAGCGAAAGCGATTCGATGTTGACTTATCGTAGGGAGGAGACCGAAGGGCACTAGCCGCTAGGGCGCTGGAGCTAGACAATTCTCGAAGTTGAGAACATGTTTTCTTATCTTGCTAGAAAAGCGTAAGCGCCCTGGTCAGCGGCGTATGACGTCCTCCCAAAAGCTACCGCTTTCGGTCGTGCGATGCAAATGCTGCCGTAGCCTTCCTTGTGGTGGTCTCCGACTGAGATAAAGGAAACACGAAGAGCGAAAGCGATACAATGTTGTTTGAATAGTAGGGAGGAGAGCACAGAAGTTTTCCTACTGATTATTCTTAATGGCGAAAATAAACATGCTTTTCATTAATAAAAGACCTCCATCCAGTGGAAGGAGGTCTAAAAGATTTTACCTTTGTGGTCTACGTGCAAAGTCGACAAAGCGAAATTTGTCTGGCCGATGTCGTGATTCCGTATACTGAAAAAGGCTAGCATCGTCGAGGTATACATGGCTTTTAATCACCACGACATTATGAAACCCTTCAAGATCTAATAGTTCGCGATCCTCCGTGGAAGGTTCCTGAACCACAATTTCTTTTTTGGCAAAGCTAATGGCCAAATTTAATTCATTTTCAAGATATTGATAAATAGAATCAGAACAGATTTCTTCTGTCAAAGAAGGAACATATTTATAGTTTAAATAATCTTTATCTAAAATAATTTTTTCTCCGCCAATTTCCCTTGTCCTAACAATCTTCCATACTTGATCCTTTCCCGAAAGCTGAAGTTGTTGACGAATAAAGCTGTCCGGTTTAATTAATTCAAGCTGGTTGACAATGGTATTTGGCTTATTTGCCATTTTTCCTGAAAGTTCTTTAAAACTTACTAATCCGGACACAGGAAAATCAAATTTTGAAACATCAATGACAATCGAACCTTTCCCTCTAACCTTTTGGATATACCCATTTTGTGAGAGCAAATTTAAGGCTTTTCTAATTGTTTCCCTTGAAGTTTGATATTGATCACTAAGTTCGTTTTCAGAGGGAAGTAGTGTTTGAGGTGGAATTTTACCACTTTTGATTTGCTCAATTAATTGGTTATATATGGTTAGATACTTGTTCGTCATACAGGATCTCCAATCACTTTTTTAAATAATACACAATGGATTCATACGGTCGAAGAGGAATTTCTTTTCTAAGCTCCGAAGAATCCTTGTAATTAGAGATTAACATTTCACTCTTCCATTCATCAAGATTTAAAGAAGAAGGGAGAACCGCTTTTGTTTCTTTACCATAAAAATTGTTTATGACTAACAGTTTTTCTGTACCATACGTCCTGACATAGGCAAAAATATCATTGCTGTTCTCTAATAATAGTTCATAATTACCTTCGGTTATAACATCATACTCTTTACGTAATTGAATTAATTTTTGGTAATGATAAAAGATAGAATCAGGATCTTGCAATGCTTTCTCTGCATTAATTTCCTTATAATTATCTGCTATATCAATCCATGGAGTTCCAGTCGTAAATCCGGCATTTTTGCTGGAGTTCCACTGTACAGGTGTACGCGAATTATCCCGTGATTTTTGTTTTAAAATTTCAATAATCTCATTTTCCTCAAGACCTTTTTGTTTCAGGATATGAAACATATTTAATGATTCGACATCACGATATTTTTCAATAGAATCAAAATTTGGATTCGTCATACCCAATTCTTCACCTTGATAAATATATGGGGTGCCTTGCATCATATGAATGGCGGTTGCTAGCATTTTCGCCGATTCAGTGTGATATTTACTATCATCCCCAAAACGTGAAACAACACGAGGCTGGTCATGATTACACCAGAAAAGGGCATTCCAGCCACCGCCCCGATTCATCTCGATCTGCCAATCTGACAAAATCTTTTTCAATGCTAAGAAGTCAAAATCAGCCTTGGTCCATTTTTCTCCATTAGGGTAATCGACTTTAAGGTGATGGAAACTAAAAGTCATGTTAAGTTCTTCACGATCTGGGTTAGTATACTTGATACAATTATCAATGGAGGTGGAAGACATTTCACCGACCGTAATCATATCGTATTTTGAAAAAACTTTCTCGTTCATTTCATGAAGGAATTCATGAATTCTAGGACCATCTGTATAAAATTTTCGCCCATCAGTGTCATCTTCAGGGAATTGTTGATCTTTTGAGATTAAATTAATAACATCAAGGCGGAACCCATCAACCCCTTTTTTCAGCCAAAAATGCATCATTTCATATATGGCTTCACGAACCTTTTCATTTTCCCAATTGAGGTCTGCTTGTGTAACATCAAACAAGTGTAGGTAATACTGACCTGTGTGTTCATCAAATTCCCAAGCTGATCCTCCAAATTTAGATTGCCAGTTCGTAGGAGGTTGTCCATTTTTTCCATCTCTCCAAATATAAAAATCACGATAAGGATTATCTTTAGACGACCTTGATTGCTTAAACCATTCATGTTCGGTAGATGTGTGATTGACAACGATATCCATCATGATTTTTAGCCCTCGTTGATGGGCAGCGTCGAGTAGGGCATCAAAGTCTTCCATTGTTCCATAATCTTCATGAATGGAATAGTAATCACTAATATCATATCCGTTATCTCGTTGTGGTGATTTATATATAGGCGTGAGCCAAAGTACGTCTACACCCAACTTCTTTAAATAATCGAGTTTTTCGATGATACCACGGAGATCACCAGTCCCGTTTCCTGTTGTATCTTTAAAACTTTTTGGATAGATTTGATAAACGACAGCATTTTTCCACCATGTTGCTGACACTTTAAACACCTGCCTATTATTTTAATGTGAAAAGGAGGGAGATGTACTCCCTCCTACATGGAGTTTTATTTTTTTAATGAAAATTTGTTCATACCGGTTTTTGCAAAAACAATAGTTAATAGGAATGGCACAACAATTGCGACAACCATTGCAACAGCAAACATAATCATGTGCTGTGCTTGGATAGATAATATACCTGGAAGACCACCAACACCGATGGAGTTCGCCATTACATTGGAACCAACTGATACAACTGCCGCTGTCATTGAACCAATCATTGCAGCGAGGAATGGGAATCCATATTTTAAATTAATCCCAAACATAGCTGGCTCTGTAACTCCTAAGTAACAAGATATAGCAGCTGGTATGGATACTTGTTTTTCTTCTTCATTTTTACGATTTAGATAAATCATTGCTACAACCGCTGATCCTTGAGCAATATTTGATAATGCGATCATTGGCCATAGATTTGTACCGCCAAATTCACTCATTAACTGTAGATCAATTGCATTTGTCATATGATGCAGACCAGTAATAACAAGTGGAGCATAAGCAAAACCAAAGATTGCTGCAAACAACCAGCCAAATGCAGAAGTTAAGCTAGAGTAAACAATATCAGAGATCCAAGATCCAACTGTCCATCCGATAGGGCCTAAAACTGTATGGGCAATTAATACAGTTGGAATTAATGCAAAAAATGGAACAACAATCATTGATATGGAGTTTGGAACAATTTTACGTAATCTCGTTTCTAAGTAAGCCAATAAAAATCCGGCTAAAATCGCAGGAATGACTTGTGCTTGGTATCCAATCATCTCAACTTTGGCAAAGCCAAAATCCCAAACAGGAATTTCTTCAGCACTTGCTACGCCATATGCATTTAATAATTGTGGTGAAACGAGAGTAATCCCTAATACGATTCCAAGAATCGGTGAGGCTCCCATTTTTCTAGCAATGGACCAAGTGATGCCGACAGGAAGGAAGTGAAAGACTGCTTCTCCAATCAGCCATAGGAAGGAGTGGACTCCTGCCCAAAATTGGGATACTTCGATAATTGATTTTGTTCCCTCTTCTAATAATTTGATATCACCAATGACGTTTCGGAAACCGAGAATGAGACCGCCAACTACAAGAGCTGGAATTAATGGTGTAAAAATATCAGCAAGATGAGCAATCATTCGCTGTAGCCAGTTCATGTTTTGTTTAGCTGCGACTTTCGCTTCCTCTTTAGAAGTTTCGCTTACACCAGCAATTTTAATAAATTCTTGATAAAATGAAGCAACTTCATTACCGATAATAACCTGGAATTGACCTGCTTGTGTAAAAGTACCTTTTACAAGTTTAATGGATTCAATTTTTTTTACGTCCGCTTTACTCGGGTCATTTAATACGAACCTCATTCTTGTAGCACAATGTGTGACCGCTGCGATATTTTCTTTACCGCCAATGTGTTGAACCAATTCTTTTGCAGGTTCAGTGAACTTTGTCATTAATTTTCCCCCCGTCAAAATGGGAATACTCCCAAGATTCTCCTCTTTTTTATAGATGTCTTGTATGTTTTACAGGTGAATGATTGCGGTTTCATAAGCATTAATCGTTAACCTGTATATACAAGTTGTGATTACGTTTTCATTTTAACTTGTATATACATGTTTGTCAATCTGATTATAACAACTTTTTTAAAAATAAATAGGCATAAAGAAGGATGGGGAATGGAAGGAATTGTAACAATCGAATTAGAATAATTCCGACTTTTGATTCACTTTTACACTTTACAGCTTTAAATGATGGATTGAATATTTAGAAAATGGTAAAATACATTTGTAAAAATTCTTCTGTGTTTAGACCTCCTACTTTTAAGAGAGTTTACGTCCATACGTGAAGCTCTTCCTTTAACCTTTGACATATGCTCAAAGGTTCTTTTTTTACCTTATTTATATTAAACGATACCTCCCGAAAAATTAATCGTTGAACAAGAACTCATTAAATTCCGACGGATGTATTTTTTACTCTAGTATATCTTTTATGATTAGGAGTGATCCAAAATTCCTCTAAGTATTTAAGCAAATTTTACTCCATTGATTGAAATTTCGATGATGTCCAGGATTGAATTAATTCATGTAAAAATAAACAGTATTGGATGTAAATGAGGTATTTGTCATTAGATAATATTTTTCATTTTTCACAAACTAAATGAAAAATGAAATGAAAGAAAGGTTGATGAAAATTGACAAAAGTATTATATATAACTGCACATCCACATGATGAAACGAAGTCATATAGTATGGCTGTAGGAAAAGCGTTTATTGATACTTATAAAGAAGTTCATCCTTCTCATGATATTACCCATATAGATCTCTATAAGGAATATATCCCTCAGATCGATACAGATGTATTTAATGGTTGGGGGAAGCTAAGAGAAGGGAAGGCGTTAGAGGAGCTATCCACTGATGAGAAAGCCAAAGTAGGGAGACTTTCTGAAATTTGTGATCAATTTGTTAATGCGGATAAATATATCTTTGTTACACCATTATGGAATTTTTCATTTCCTCCAGTTATGAAAGCTTATATTGATGCAGTAGCTGTTGCTGGTAAAACCTTTAAATATACAGAAAACGGGCCAATTGGTCTTTTGACAGATAAGAAAGCTCTTCATATTCAAGCTAGGGGAGGGTTTTACTCAGAAGGGCCTGCAGCGCAAATGGAAATGGGCCATCGATATTTAGATATCATCATGAAATTCTTCGGAGTTCCTTCTTTTGAAGGTTTATTTGTGGAAGGTCATAATGCGAAGCCGGACCAAGCAGAGGAAATAAAAGCTAATGCGATTGCAAGAGCAAAAGATTTGGCTCATACTTTTTAAATATGAGCTTATATAATAAAATATGGAAATATACAAAAAACAAATCATAGATCGTCTGGTTTTTTATTATAAATTCCAATAATATGGTATTATTGGAGATAATGTATATTTTTTCCTTTGTGGAGGTAGACGGTATATGTTTGAAGCATTAGGGAGTTTTTTCAGCGCAATTGCAACGGCTTTATTGGGAAAGAATAGGAGATATCCAAAAAATTAAACCAAAGATTTTTGAATGGTTGGTTTTTTGAAAAGGAGTATCGCATTTAAGAAAAAAGACCATTCAATGGTCTTTTTTCTTTCATATCCTTATTTTTTTTACTAATAAACGGCATGTTCTTTAGTAATGCGTTTAGCTTACGTAGCTTTATGTGTTTATAAAGAGTATTAATGTTCATTAAAGGTATGTCTCACAGGAAATTGCTTTTCTTAATGAGACACGGCCCCTAATGGTTAGACGAGAACTTAGGGGCCATTTATTAATTTAGCTTGTAATCATAATATTTTAATGTCTCAGTTATTGATGTTGGAATTTCTTCCGTAATTTTCCCGTTTTTATCCCGTTTAATTTCATATTCTCTGTACGTTTCAATAATGTAGCCATTGTCTTTCTCTGCACTTTCGAGTTTTTTGATAATTTCAGTTTTATCACTTGGTTGGACACTCACTGGTTCGGATAAAATAGGCTGTTCAGCTGAATAGGAGATGCTTCTATTGATGATTGAAATCGGTGAGTCAAGATAAGCGACAAAACCTAAAGTAATGATAAGGAAAAATGCATATAAATAGGTTTTATTTTTCAAGGGAACCGAGCTCCTTTTTCACTGAATCCTCGTAACCCATTATATGCCTGTCCTTTCAACATATACCTTTAATTATGACATGTTTGATGGCTTCATTTGTTTTTGACGGAAAACTAGAAAAAGAGCTAATGCAGCAATCGTAATTACTGCCCCTGAAATATAAGGGAGTCCGATTGATATGGAAAATAGCCATCCGCCAAGTGGAGGTCCAACAATTCGACCTAATGAATCAAATGATGATAAAAGCCCAGTTGAGCTTCCATGCCCAGTCGTTGACAATTTGGTTAAAAGGGATGAGACGCTTGGGCGAATAACCCCATTACCAATTCCAAAGATTGATAAAAAGATGGCTGCTGTTAAAAAATTGTTGACCGCCAAAATGAGAGCAAAGCCAATAGCAGAAACGATCATTCCACCTTGAATAACAGCACTTTCCCCATATTTCTTTGTCCATCGGCCGACTAATCCGCCTTGTACCATCGCACCGGCAAAGCCCATAATCATAAATATGTAACCAAGCTGTACTGTGTTTAAGCCTGCTTTTTGGGCTGCAAAATAAGCAAATGTTGCTTCCAGACCAGAAAGTGATAAGGAGATTAATAGTTGGACAAAAAATAATACACTTACATTTTTATTAAATGATTTCCAGATGGATTCTTTTTTATGGGAAGTGTCACTTTGTTTCTGTCTGGATTCTTTTAATACGATAGAAACAAGGATTAATGTTACCAAAGAAGAAGCGCTTGCTATATAAAAAGGCATACTAAGGCTAATTTTTGAAAAAATTCCACCGATAGCAGGTCCGAAGACAAAGCCAAGCCCTACTGCGGCACCAACTATTCCCATTCCTTTACCCCGATTTTCTTCTGTTGTTATATCAGCAACATAAGCCATGGCAGTCGGCATATTGGCAGAAGAGAGAAGTCCTCCTAATATTCTCGCTGCAAATAGCATCCAAAGTTCCGTCGATATGGCTTGGATAAAAAAGGAGAGGGCTAATCCTCCTATACCTATCATCATTACTGGTTTTCTGCCAATACGGTCCGATAATCTTCCCCAGTAAGGTGCAAAAATTAACTGCATGAGGGAATAAACAGCCATTAATAGACCTAATTCAGTTGGATTGGCACCAATTTCTTCAGCGTAAAAAGGAAGAACTGGAATAATAATTCCAAAACCAACCATCACTAAAAACATTATTGCAAATAAGATTGGTAAAGCTTTTTTTGTTTGCAAAGGAATTCCACTCCCTAAATGGTTCAATTATCATGTTTCTCATAACTCTTACTATAGGATAATAGAAAGTATCAGCACAATACAAGCAATTGATAAGCCCTGTTTAGACAATTTAATAAAACGATCAGAATCGGGTAGGGCAATTAACAGCAAACTACAAAACAAGTTTGCTTCCTCCAACGCATTCCTTGTACTTTTAGGTCCAATGTTAGTGTTATTTATGAAAATGTCCAAAAAATCTACTTATACCAATTTAATGATCAATTGGATGAATAAATTTTAAAACCCCTGCCTTATGACAGGGGGATTTTTTATGTTGTTTGTTGTGACCATTCTTCAATATTCCAAACTTTTGTTACCCAATCTGAATAAAAATCTGGTTCGTGGCAGACAAGTACAACAGTTCCTTTATAAGCTTTTAGAGCTCGCTTTAATTCAGCCTTAGCATCTACATCAAGATGATTGGTTGGTTCATCGAACAGAATCCAGTTGCTTTCTTTCATCATAAGCTTACAGAGGCGAACCTTTGCTTGTTCACCACCACTTAATTGATTCAATGGCCTAGAAATATGCTCATTTTTTAAGCCACAGCGAGCAAGAGCAGCTCGGACTTGGTGTTGATCCATATGTGGAAACTCATTCCAAACATCTTCAATTGGGGTGATATTTCCAGCTTTCACCTCTTGTTCAAAATAGGAAGGGAAAAGGAAATCACCGTGTTCAATTTTCCCTTTTAAAGGATTAATGATTCCTAACATTGTTTTAAGTAATGTTGATTTTCCAACACCATTGCAGCCAATAATCGCTACTTTTTCGCCACGCTCCAGTGTCAAATTCATTTTCGGAAGCAGAGGGTGAGCATACCCAATTTCCAAATCTATTGCTTCAAAGACAAAGCGACTGCTACTTCTAGATTCCTTAAATTCAAAAGTTGGCTTGACATAGGTTTCAGGACGATCAATCCGCTCCATCCGGTCCAGCATTTTTTGGCGGCTCTTTGCACGGCCAGTAGTGGAATAGCGGGCTTTATTGCGAGCAATAAATTCCTCTTGTTTTTTTATAAACTCTTGTTGCTTTTCATACGCTTGGATATGCTGATTTTTATTGATTTCAGCCAGCTCAAGGAATTTTTCGTAGCTTGCTGTATAGCGAGTTAACTTTGAAAATTCTAAGTGAAAAATAACATTTGTTACTTGATTCATAAATTCTGTATCATGGGATATCAAGATAAATGCATACGGGTAATCTTTAAGATAGGATTGAAGCCATTGAATATGTTCAGCATCCAAGTAGTTTGTCGGCTCATCGAGTAACAAAACTTTTGGCTGTTCTAAAAGTAGTTTTGCCAAGAGAACTTTTGTTCGCTGTCCACCGCTTAGTGTGACAACGTCTCGATCTAAACCGATGGCATCTAGACCCAAACCACGGGCTGTTTCTTCAATTTTTATTTCCAACGTGTAGAAACCACCTGCATCCAAGACATCCTGAATTTCTCCCATTTTTTCTAATAGAATTTCAAGTTCTTCCGGGGAAGCGTCTGCCATTTTCGCCGTAATTTCATTTAATTCTCTTTCTTTTTCAAAAAGTGGAAGAAAGGCATCACGTAGTACATCACGTATCGTTTTACCTGGGGTTAGCACTGTATGCTGGTCTAAATATCCATAATGAACGCTTGGAGTCCATTCGACTCGCCCAGCATCATGGATTAATTGTCCAGTAATAATATTCATTAAGGTTGATTTTCCGACTCCATTGGCACCAACAAGACCGACATGATCTTCTTCTAATAATCGAAAGGACACGTTCTTAAATAATAAACGGTCTCCAAATGTATGTGATAAATTTTCGACAGTTAGTAAGCTCATATTTTTAATAAATCCTCGCTTTGTTCAAGAATTGAAATATATTCCTTCATATTACTAGATTTTTACGGATTCTGCTAGATTTTAATAATAGTTAAAAGATTATTCGGTTCTATATAAATTGTTAATTTAAAAAAGGAAATTTTTACTCTATAAGAACGATTTTTTTACTTATAAATAAAATATTTTAACGAAATGGAGGGATGTATGAAATTGGATGATAAAAAAAGCTGCATCTCGATCAATACAATATCTGGGGGAATCGTCAATTTCGGAGGAGCTGTCTATATATCACCGATAACAATTACAAAGGGATCTGGATCAAATGATGATAATCAAGATGGAGCAAGTGATTCATTATTAGATACATTTTCAGCAATTAAACCTGATTTTGAGGGGAGTAATGAAAACACTGAGGCAATGAATAATTTATTCTCTTCGACTCCTGATGGGCCATCCGACAACATTGACTTTAATGACGGTCTATCTAATGCAAATTCAACTAGCTCTGACGAAAGAATAAGAGATACCAATACAGAGCCATGGTTGAGTTCAGATGATCGGTTAGATGCACATAAATTTAATAATAATGTAGACGGTGATGCTTGAATGTACGTTTTTGGTATAGAAGTAAAAATAAAATTAAATTTTAAGGTTCAAATCGCATATGATTTGAACCTTTGTATTTGTAAAAGTGTAAGTTGAATTCTATTTTTTACCAAAAACTATTTAATAAATATATAAAATTTTCTAATTTTATTAAATGATGTTAAAATAATGCAAAGGTAAAGGGGGGATTGTTTAATGATAAAATATCCGTTTCTAAAAGAAAGGGTAACAATAGGGGTAACTGCTCCATCGTCAGGAGTGCCAAAAGAATTACATGGAATATTGATAGAGGCTGGAAACCGTATGAAATCTAGAGGTTTTGATGTATTATTTGGTGATACGGTTTGGACTCAAGACAAAGTAAGGTCTTCTTCAGCTAAAATTCGCGCTGATGAATTTAATAAAATGATGCAGGATGAAAATATCCAGCTGATTTTTCCTCCATGGGGTGGAGAGTTACTTATTGAGGTGCTTGAATATATAGACTTCGAAAATATTAAACAGAAGTGGATATTAGGTTATTCTGATACGAGTTTATTATTATTAGCTATTACGTTAAAAACTGGAATGGCAACTGCACACGGTCCTAATTTCGTGGATATAAGAGGAGAATATACAGATGAAACGACAGCAATGTGGAAGTCTGTTTTATCTACTAAAAAAGGCGAGTCAATCAAACAATACTCATCAAAAAAATTTCAAAAAGAATGGCAGTTTGATAATCCTTCACCGTGTGTATTCCATTTAACCGAACAAACCTATTGGAAAACCATATCAAACAATGAAGTGAAGATACAGGGCCGTCTACTTGGAGGGTGTATTGATATTATCAGGCATATTATTGGGACACCCTATGGAGATGTATCAAACTTTAGGAAAAAGTATATACAAGATGAACCGATTATTTGGTTTCTTGAAAATTGTGAGCTGTCAACTACCGATCTGCGTCGATCTCTTATTCAAATGAAATTAGCCGGTTGGTTTAGTCATTGTTCAGGAATTATGTTCGGTAGAAGTCCAGCTAATACACCTGTCAATGGATATATAGTAGAAGAGGTTTATAAGGAATTGTTTGAAGAACTGCAAATCCCAATCATCTATAACATTGATTGTGGGCACGTTCCACCACAAATTACTTTTATCAATGGCGCATTTGCAGAAATTGAAACAAGGAATGGGCAAGCTACTGTATTACAAAAGTTTATATAAAAAATAGGCTCAGAGTTTCATACTCTGAGCGGTAGTATCTGTATAATTAGAGAATTTGGATACGTGATTATTTTAAGATGCCTTCAATGTATTTGCCACACGGCTTTTTCGTATAGGTTTCACTACATTAAAAATAATATTTAATACAATCGCAGTTAGGCTTCCTGCAACAATCCCACTATTTGTGAATATTTTAATGCTTTCTGGGAGTTGGTTGAAAAGATCAGGAACGGTTGTTACTCCTAATCCCATACCTACAGAGCAGGCAATGATCAATAAGTTTTCTTGAGAAGAAAAATCTACTTTGCTTAGCATTTTTATTCCCGATGCAATAACCATTCCAAACATAGCTATCATCGCTCCACCAAGTACAGCAGTTGGGATAACGGTGGTTAATGCAGCAATTTTTGGAACTAAACTTAAAAAGATTAAAATACCTGCCATTGTATAAATAACATTTTTTCCTTTAACGCCTGAAAATTGGACAAGCCCTACATTTTGCGAATAGGTTGTATACGGAAAAGAGTTAAATAAAGCTCCAATTACGCTTGCAAGACCTTCTGCGCGATAACCTTTTACAAGATCGTCTTCTGTGAGTTTTCTTCCAGTAATATCACTTAGAGCAAAATAGACACCAGAAGATTCCACTAAGCTGACAATTCCAACAAGTGTCATAGTGATGATTGGTGCAATTTCAAAAGAAGGTGTAGCAAAATGAAGCGGAGTCATCAAATGGAACCAGGACGCTTCTTCTACAGCTGTAAAGTCCACTTTTCCCATAAATACAGCTGCAATCGTACCAGCCAGTAAACCCAATAAAATAGAAATCGCACGAATGAATCCTTTAAAGAAACGGTAAAGGATGATAATAAACGTTAATGTTCCAAAAGCAAGTGCGATATTGGATAAGGAACCGAAATCTGGGCTTCCTTGTCCGCCGGCAACATTATTCATGGCAACTGGAATAAGTGTAAGTCCAATGATAGTAACAACTGAACCCGTTACTACAGGTGGAAAGAATCGAATTAATTTACCAAAATATCTTGCAATTAATATAATAATAATACCTGAAACCAAAATCGATCCATAAATAGCCGATAGTCCATATTGATCGCCAATGGAGATGATTGGACCAACAGCTGTAAAGGTACAGCCTAGTACAACAGGTAAGCCGATACCAAAAAAGCGATTTTGCCATACTTGTAATATCGTGGCAATTCCACTTGTTAAAATATCAAGTGAAACAAGATAAGCTAGTTGTTCATTAGTTAGGCCGAGTGCACCACCAATTATTAATGGAACGATGACAGCTCCAGCATACATTGCCAAAACATGTTGAATTCCTAAAGATGCTGTTTTTAATGGGTTATTTTTCATGATACAAGTTCCTCCGCTTTTTGACCTTTAAATGTTACTTTTCCGTTTTCTAAGGAAGAAATCCTTGCTAGGGATTCTACTCTATAACCAAGTTTCTCTAACATTTCAGCGCCATCTTGAAATGACTTTTCAATGACAATACCGATCCCTGCTACTTGAGCACCACTTTGTTGAACGATATGAATTAAACCAAGTGCGGCCTGCCCATTAGCTAAGAAATCATCTATAATAAGAACTTTATCCTCTTTATTTAAATAATTTTGAGAAACGGATATTTCATTCGTTACATTTTTCGTAAAAGAATGCACGGACGCTGTTAATAATCCTTCAGATAAGGTGAGAGACTTTCTTTTCCTAGCGAAGACAACGGGAACATTCATATATAATCCAGTCATTACAGCTGGTGCAATACCGGATGATTCAATGGTGACAATTTTTGTAATACCTTCATCAGCAAAACGTTTTGAAAATTCTTTGCCTATTTCCATCATTAATTGTGGATCCACTTGATGATTTAAAAAGGAATCGACCTTTAATACTTGATTCGATAAGACTTTTCCATCCTTTTTGATCCTTTGTTCTAATAACTTCATGATGTACCTCCATTTTAGGAAAAATAAAAAACCCAAGGAGTATTGCTCACTACTACATGAGTGTGGCAATGTCCCTTGGGCTAATATCCAAAAGATAATAAGGAATACATCCACAATTAAAAAATTGAGGACTTTTCATTACCCACTCATAGTCAGATTGTTATCGGCAATCTGGTAGAAACTTGCGAGCCATATTCCCGCGATTATATGAGTGAAACGTATTAATTTTATTCACATTATACCACGGAAAAATATCAATTCAATCTTTTTTTATGAAAAAGACGAATGTTTAATTTTTATTATTAACATTTGTTCGGATTTCTTTAAAACTTTGTCAATTAATTCTTATGAAGAAGATCTCTCTATTTTGGGCAATTTAAAAAAAGAAAAAAATTTTTTAAAAAAATTGTCCTCAGGGGATGAACATTTTTGAATTTTTGTGGTAAAGTATAAGAGGGAAATCCTTTAGCGATGCGGTTTATAAGGATTTCAAATGTCCTCTACAGACGGACAAATGTATTTTTCTAAATGACAATAACCATGATTTTAAATAAGGAGGATTTATAATGTCCAGTAACATTTTAGAACAGTTTTTAAATGAAAACCTGGAAGATTTAAAAGGTAGAGGTTTATATAATGTCATCGATCCATTAGATAGCCCGAATGGTCCGATGATTACAATTAATGGAAAAGAACTTGTAAACCTTTCTTCTAATAACTATTTAGGATTGGCAACAGATAACCGCTTAAAAGAAGCTGCAAAAGAGGCTATTGAAAAATATGGGGTTGGAGCTGGAGCGGTACGTACCATCAATGGTACTTTAAAACTTCATGTTGAACTTGAGAAAAAGCTGGCTGAATTTAAACACACGGAAGCAGCAATTGCTTATCAGTCTGGGTTTAATTGTAATATGGCGGCAATCTCTGCTGTTATGGATAAGAACGATGCGATTTTATCCGATGAGTTAAACCATGCATCGATCATTGATGGATGCCGTCTTTCAAAGGCTAAAATTATTCGTTATAACCACTCTGATATGGATGATTTACGTGCTAAGGCAAAAGAAGCTAAAGAGAGTGGATTATATAAGAAAATCATGGTTATTACTGATGGCGTCTTCTCTATGGATGGAGATATTGCTTTATTGCCAGAAATCGTACAAATTGCCGAAGAATATGACCTAATTACATATGTAGATGATGCTCATGGTTCAGGTGTATTAGGTGACGGCGCAGGTACTGTTAAACATTTTGGCTTATCAGATAAAATTGATTTTCAAATTGGTACATTGTCAAAAGCAATCGGAGTTGTTGGTGGTTATGTTGCCGGAAAACGCAATCTAATTGACTGGTTAAAAGTTCGAAGCAGACCATTTTTATTCTCAACAGCGTTAACACCAGCTGATGTAGCAGCAAGCATCCGTGCGATTGAAATTTTATCAGAAAGCACTGATCTAAATAAAAAGCTTTGGGAAAATGGAGATTATCTGAAAAAAGGTCTTAAAGATTTAGGATTTGATATTGGCAACAGTGAAACTCCAATCACACCATGTATTATTGGTGATGAAACACTTACACAAGAATTCAGTAAACGACTCAATGAAGAAGGCGTTTATGCTAAGGCGATCGTATTCCCAACTGTTCCACGCGGGACTGGACGTGTAAGAAATATGCCAACAGCTGCTCATACTAAGGAAATGTTAGATAAAGCCATTTCGATTTATGAAAAAGTCGGAAAAGAAATGGGAATCATATAATGAAATAAACAATAAGGATGGAGAAACAACATGAAAAGAATAATGATTACAGGTGCTTTAGGTCAAATTGGTTCTGAATTGACCTTAAAACTTAGAGAAATTTATGGTACTGATAATGTTATTGCTACCGATATAAAAAAGAATGACAGTGAGGCCGCTCAAGGAGGTCCATTTGAAATAGTAGATGTAACAGATCTAAAAACAATGGTTGAGACTGCCAAAAAATACAAAGTCGATACCATTATGCATTTGGCAGCGCTTTTATCAGCAACTGCTGAAGCTAAGCCTGTATTTGCATGGAACTTAAATATGGGCGGACTTATGAATGCATTGGAGACAGCTAGAGAGGTCAATGCGCAATTCTTTACACCAAGCTCTATTGGAGCATTCGGACCTTCGACTCCAAAAGATAATACACCACAAGATACGATTATGCGCCCTACTACAATGTATGGGGTAAACAAAGTAGCAGGGGAATTATTGGCTGATTATTATTTCCATAAATTTGATGTAGATACTCGTGGATTACGTTTCCCAGGCTTAATTTCTTATGTTGCACCTCCTGGCGGTGGTACGACAGATTATGCAGTTGAAATTTATTATGAAGCAGTTAAAAACGGTCGATACACTAGTTATATCGATAAAGGCACATACATGGATATGATGTATATGCCTGATGCGTTAAAAGCCATTATTGATTTAATGGAAGCAGATCCAGCAAAATTAGTTCACCGCAATTCTTTCAATGTTAGTGCGATGAGTTTTGATCCGGAGGAAATTGCGGCAAGCATTGCTAAATATATCCCTGGATTTAAAATTTCTTATAATGTGGATCCAGTTCGTCAACAAATTGCTGAAAGCTGGCCAAATTCTATTGATTCGACTGCAGCTAAAGAAGAGTGGGGATTCAGCTATGATTATGATTTAGACAAGATGACAAAAGATATGATTGAAAAGCTCCGTCAAAAATTAGAATTAAAAATCCCAAGCTAATAAAAAATCCCAAGCTAATTGCTTGGGATTTTTTATGCTTATTTTGTTACATAAATGGATTTATCCTTCTTCTTCACAACTCGACCAATTATAGAGGCATTGGTCAAACCTTTCACATGCAGTTCATGTACAAATTGTTTACCTTCCGCTTCATTGATCGAAACAAGTAGACCTCCAGAGGTAATGGCATCACATAAAACAAGCTGCTCTGCAACTGAAAGCTGATCATATTCAACATCAGAGCTAAGCCATTTATGATTGGCCTTGGATCCTCCAGGAACAACTCCATGATTTGCTAACTCTATAGCGCCCTCTAAAATCGGTACTTGTGATAGAGAAATCTCGAAGCTAACGTTACTGCCACGTGCCATTTCATTTCCGTGCCCCAGTAAACCAAAACCAGTTACATCTGTTACAGCATGAGGGGTAAGTGAACGTAATGTCTCAGCTGCGGTTTTATTTAGCATGGCCATGGTTTCTGTAACTGTTGCTTCTTGTTCGATGGTGACAACACTTCTTTTTATCCCAGTAGTTAGAATACCGACACCAATTGGCTTTGTTAGTACTAAGACATCTCCTGGTTGAGCTCCAACATTTTTCCATACTTTATCTGGATGGACAATTCCTGTAACGGATAAGCCGAATTTTGGTTCTTGATCATCAATAGAATGGCCACCCATTGTGACAGCACCTGCTTCTTTCACTTTATCTGCTGCTCCACGCAAAATTTCAGCAAGTACATCTGTACCTAGTTTTTTTATCGGATACCCTACTATATTTAATACAGTTTTCGGCACACCGCCCATTGCATAAACATCGCTTAACGAATTAGCAGCTGCGATTTGGCCAAACATGTATGGATCATCGACAATCGGAGTAAAAAAGTCAACGGTTTGAATAAGTGCAATGGAATCAGTTAGTCGATAAACACCAGCGTCATCATTTGTTTCATGACCAACAAGCAGTTCTGGTATTGGATCTTGTTTCGGTAAAAAGCGCAAAACTTGCGCCAGGTCTTCGGGACCAATTTTACACCCTCAACCGGCTTTGGTAGAAAATGAAGTCAAGCGGATTTTTTCTTGTTCACTCATTTTGTCCACCTCCAATAAAATTAGTATAACTCTCTTCACTATGTCGCACTAGTAGAAACAATTGATTTATGGAATAATTAGGAATAGGATAATATTTAATACTATCCTAATGAATAGAAACAGTTGGAGGTTTTTAAATGCAAAAATACCATATTGTTGTAGAATTTTGTATGTTATGAAATTATGCTCCAAAAGCCGCGAGTTTCGCGGAAGAATTATTTAATCATTTTAGACAGGATATTGAAAAATTAGAATTAATTCCTTCATCAGGAGGGGTCTTTGAAGTAACTGTTAATGGTGAAAAGATTTACTCAAAGAAGGAAACAGGTGTATTTCCAGATACGGAAGAAATGATTCAAATCATTTCTGAAAAATAACAAATACCCTCATAGCCGGTTGGCCTATGAGGGTATTTCTACCTAAAATAATCATATTATGTTAACTGAATGCATAGATTAAGGTAAGGTAATAAACCGATTTTTACCATGTCCAATATTTGATTTCGATATAAATATTTCTAGGGTACCGTTTTCAAAAAAAGCTTTTACATCATGATTAATAATTGAAAAAGGAAAATCAATTGAGCGAAAATGTTTAGGAAATGGAGACGGGAGTTTATAGGAATGTTTTTGCGCAGTAATCTTCAACGAAGTATCTTCTACTTTTACAGTTATTTCCGAACTTGCAAATTCCTCAAGAAACGCAGCAATAATCCAATCCGTATTTGTTTCATATATATCAATTTTAAATTGTGTATGATCTTCATGTAATGTTTTTGGGTCAAGAAAATAATTTTTTAGCCATTGGTCGATTAGATCAAAATCAATGGAATGAGAATGAAGTAATTTCTTCTTTTTCAAATTCTTTTCCCCCTTGCTCGTTTCATTTTATTCACAAAGGTAAAAAATGTGAAACATGTTATAATGACCAATAGAAGGATTTGTAAAGGAGTATTTATCATGAAAGAAGCGTTGCGCTTGATTCCTCCTGTCCATGAATTACAAAACCACTACAAATTTATATCCCTTCTTGAAGAGTATCAAATGGATAGAAGTCAATTAACTAAACAACTAAAACATGTGATGGATCTTGTTAGGAAAAAACTGATTAATGGGGATTGGCATGGCTCATTACCAGGAACAGATGATTTTATTGATGATGTGTTTACAATCCTAACAAATAATATATCGAAGCAATATTCTTATACTTTAAAAAGAGTTATTAATGCGACAGGAACGATTTTACATACAAACTTAGGAAGGGCTCGATTAAGTAAATCAGCTGTTCAACACGTAGTGGAAACAGCACAAAATTATTCAAACCTTGAATACAAGTTAGAAGAAGGAGAACGTGGTTCGCGTCATAGTCATGTAGAAGGATTGATTAAGAAAATAACTGGTGCAGAAGCTACAATGATCGTGAATAACAATGCTGCAGCCGTTTATTTGGTATTAAGAGCACTTGCAAAGGATAGAGAAGTCATTGTATCAAGGGGACAACTAGTTGAAATTGGTGGATCCTTTCGAATTTCGTCTATTATGGAGGAAAGTGGTGCTAGATTGGTTGAAGTGGGCACAACAAATAAAACACATCTTTATGATTATGAGAATGCACTTAGCCCCGATACAGCGATGATCTTAAAGGTACATACGAGCAATTTTAAAGTGATTGGATTTACAAAATCAGTGCCAACGGAAGAACTAATAAATCTAGCAAATAAACATAATGATGTTATTTATTACGAAGATCTTGGAAGTGGTGCGTTATTTGACTTTAGAAATTATGGCATTGGTAATGAACCCCTTGTAAAAGAGGTTATTGAGATGGGGGCAGATGTTGTTACTTTTAGCGGAGACAAGCTATTAGGTGGTCCGCAAGCAGGGATCATTGCTGGAAAAAAGATAATTATTGACCAATTAAAAAAACATCAGTTAGCCCGAGTAGTAAGAGTTGATAAAATGACATTGGCTGCCTTAGAAGGTACTCTTATCGATTATGTCCGTGGTCAAAAAGGGATAACAAATATACCAACGATTCGCGATTTATTAGTTACTGTTAATGAATTAGACGCTAGATCAAGAAGGTTTGTTACAAAATTATTACAAAGTTCAATGGATTATGAAGCAAATATTTCTCAATCCTCCAGTCAAGTGGGTGGGGGGACCATGCCTGATGTGGAACTACCATCAGTGGTAATTTCATTAAAACATGCTAGATATTCCCCTGAGGAGTTAGCAAGAATATTACGTACTCAGACAAATCCTGCCATTGTAGGTAGGATTCATAAGAATGAATTTATGATTGATTTGCGAACCGTTACACCAGAAGAAGAAGAAATGATAATTGAGGCTTTAATAAGCATTTGATGATTCATCGCTCCAAATTCAATTTGGAGCGATGCTTTTTTTGCTTTTTACATATCGTGACTTGAATTATGTTTTTGACGTGTATGGTTACGGTTTTTTACCTTTTTAGACCCACTTAAAGGTTCAGGTTGACCTGATAGTTTGGGGGCATTTTTCTGCATATCTTTACTGTCATTTTTGTTCGTCATCAATATCCCTCCTCATTTGTTAGCATGCAGTCATAAGGCCTTTTTATGCTGTATATTTTTTTTTAATCTGTGCAATTTAAAGGGTATAAATCATGAAGGAGGAAGTTCCGATGCAAAAATATCCTTATAATAAAAATAAACAACAGGCGTTTCAAGCTGCCCAGCAAGGTTATGAAAACGCTCAAAGTTTATATGAAACAATTGTCAGTGACAGTGCTAGCTATGGCCATCAATTAAAACATTTAAAAAATGAAGTAAACGAAGCCTATCAGCAGATCGAAAATGCATTGGAAGTCGCATCTGAAAAACAAAGAGCTCAATTAGAACGTTTTCAACGAGATTTAAAACAAATTGTATCAGAAGTAAATATGGAATAGTATGTATGAAAAGTGCGGGTGAACCACCCGCTATTTTTTTGCTTTTATCTATTACTGATTTTTCTTTCTTTTTTTATTGTTGCTTTTTTCAAGTTCTGTTAAATGTTCTTGAGCCATCTCTTCGTTATAACCCGCACCCCCGCCTTGGGATTTGGCAGCATTCATTCCAGGAATGACATGATTCGCCTTACGTTTTGCCATAATGAATCACCTCCTTAAAATTACTATTTCCATTTGCACGAAATAAATGACGAATTAACGTTTTATTGACATAATAAAGGACAAATTTTATCGTCCTCATTGATTTATATAAAATAAGAGATTATCGCGTTTTCTAAATTTTCTCAACAATTTTAAGAAAAAAGTATAAGTAAAACTTATCAAACACAATAACTTTATTGTTATTTACTTACACGGCTGCTTATATTATGATTGAATTGTGAGAAAAGTTAGTCCTGAAAGGAATTTTCAAACTTTTCGATTTTTGAAGATAATTGTGTATTGATGACGAACTTGGGGGGTTTTTTAATGGTAAAGAATGATGTTTTTAATGCGCGTTCTTCCTTTGAAGTAAACGGCAAAACGTATCACTACTACCGATTAAATGCTTTGGAAGAAGCTGGTTTAGGCAAAGTATCCAAATTGCCATATTCCGTAAAAGTTTTACTTGAATCTGTCCTTCGCCAATATGATGGGCGTGTTATAACAAAAGAACATGTAGAAAATTTAGCAAAATGGGGAACAGACGAGCTTAAAGAGGTAGATGTTCCATTTAAGCCATCACGTGTAATTCTTCAAGACTTTACTGGAGTTCCAGCTGTGGTTGACCTTGCTTCTTTAAGAAAAGCAATGGCTGACCTTGGCGGTGATCCGGATAAAATCAATCCAGAGAAAACCGTAGATCTTGTAATCGACCACTCCGTACAAGTTGATGCGTATGGAAACGAAAACGCATTAAAAGTGAACATGGATTTAGAATTTGAACGAAATGCAGAACGTTATCAGTTTTTAAGCTGGGCACAAAAAGCGTTTAACAACTATCGTGCTGTGCCGCCAGCAACAGGTATCGTTCACCAGGTTAACCTAGAATATTTGGCAGATGTCGTTCATGTTGCCGAAGTAGACGGTGAATTAGAAGCTTACCCAGATACACTTGTTGGTACGGATTCCCATACAACTATGATCAATGGTCTAGGTGTTCTTGGTTGGGGAGTCGGTGGAATCGAGGCAGAAGCAGGTATGCTTGGCCAGCCTTCATATTTCCCTGTACCAGAAGTAGTAGGGGTAAAATTAATTGGAGAACTACCAAACGGTGCTACAGCCACTGACCTTGCCTTAAAAGTAACACAAGTTCTTCGCAAACATGGGGTAGTTGGCAAATTCGTAGAATTCTTCGGATCTGGTGTATCTTCACTTCCGCTTGCTGACCGTGCAACCGTTGCCAACATGGCTCCTGAATACGGTGCTACTTGCGGATTCTTCGCCATTGATGATGAATCTCTTGAATACTTGCGTTTAACAGGCCGTGATGAAGAACATGTTAAAGTCGTAGAAGCATATTGCAAAGCAAATGGCTTATTCTTTGATCCAACTGTTGAGCCTGTTTATACAGATGTTATTGAAATTGATTTGTCTGAAATTGAAGCCAATCTTTCTGGACCAAAACGTCCTCAGGATTTGATTCCATTATCAAAAATGAAAGAAGAATTCGTAAAAGCAATTTCAGCTCCCCAAGGCAACCAAGGTTTTGGGCTACAAGCTGACGAATTAGAGAAATCAGCACTTATTAAATTTAACAATGGAGAAGAAGTGGAGATCAAAACAGGTGCGGTTGCCATCGCATCCATTACAAGCTGTACCAATACTTCAAACCCTTATGTTCTAGTAGGTGCTGGTCTAGTTGCGAAAAAAGCTGTAGAACTTGGTTTGGAAGTGCCGAAGTATGTAAAAACATCCTTGGCTCCTGGATCAAAGGTGGTAACTGGGTACCTTCGTGATTCCGGATTGCTTCCATACCTAGAGAAAATTGGATTTAACCTTGTAGGTTACGGATGTACTACATGTATCGGTAACTCAGGACCATTAAAAGAAGAAATTGAAAAGACAATTGCAGAAAACGATCTATTAGTTACATCTGTTCTTTCAGGTAACCGTAACTTTGAAGGTCGTATCCATCCGCTTGTTAAAGCTAACTACCTTGCATCACCACCATTAGTCGTGGCATATGCTTTAGCTGGAACAGTAAACATTGATTTCGAAAAAGAACCAATTGGAAAAGATAAGAATGGCAACGATGTTTACTTTAGAGATATTTGGCCAACTTCTGCTGAAGTAAATGATGTCGTAAAACGTACTGTTACTCCAGAGTTGTTCCGTAAAGAATATGAAAATGTGTTTGGTGACAATGAGCGTTGGAACGAAATTAAAACGAGCAATGAGCCGTTATATTCTTGGGATGAAAACTCTACTTACATCCAAAATCCTCCGTTCTTTGAAGGCTTATCACCAGATCCAGATGAAGTTAAGCCGTTAACTGGGCTTCGCGTTGTAGGTAAGTTTGGTGATTCTGTGACAACAGACCACATTTCACCTGCAGGAGCGATCGGAAAAAATACACCGGCTGGAAAATACCTATTAGAAAAAGGTGTACAGCCTCGTGACTTCAATTCATACGGTTCCCGCCGTGGTAACCATGAAGTAATGATGCGTGGAACATTTGCCAACATTCGTATTCGTAACCAAATTGCACCTGGTACAGAAGGTGGATTCACAACTTACTGGCCAACTGGCGAAGTTATGTCCATTTATGATGCGTGCATGAAGTATAAAGAAAACGGCACAGGCCTCATGGTGATTGCTGGCAAGGATTACGGAATGGGTTCATCTCGTGACTGGGCAGCTAAAGGTACAAATCTCCTTGGCATTAAAACTGTTCTTGCTGAAAGTTTTGAGCGTATTCACCGTTCAAATCTTGTATTAATGGGTGTTCTTCCACTTCAATTCAAGAATGGAGAAAATGCCGAAACTCTTGGATTAACTGGTAAAGAAACATTTGAAGTACAAGTAGATGAGAACGTAAAACCACGTGATCTTGTAAAAGTTATTGCTACCGATGAAAACGGCAATAAAAAAGAATTTGAAGTAGTTGTCCGTTTTGATTCTGAAGTTGAAATTGACTACTATCGTCATGGCGGTATCCTTCAAATGGTATTACGTGAAAAATTAAAAGGCTAATCTATGAAAATAAACACCATGCACACTTGCATGGTGTTTATTTTGGCAGGATATAATTGACAGATTTTATTTATTAAAATAGAATGGGAATATCAATAATGAAAGGAATGAAACAAGGGCCGATGAAGTTTTAATCTTATTTTTCAGTACATTTTTCGAATAACGAAAAAATGATGAACCTGAAGAATAGGATTAGTCTGCCCTTTTTTCTATCTAGCTATTTAGTTAGCCTTTATATTTCATATAGGCTTATTTGTCTATTCATACATTTAGGCAATTTTATTTTTTTAAGGCATGATACTCTCTTCAGGTTCATATGAAGGGAGTTTTTTTATGAAAAATAATCGTGTGATTCTAAGGATAACAGGTTTAGAAAAAAGCTTTCAGTCAAGAAAAGTTTTAGATCACATTCAATTTGAAATGAAAAACGGTGAGAGAATCGGGCTTGTTGGTTATAATGGCGCCGGAAAAACTACATTAGCCAACTTGATTTTCGGTAAACTTCAGCCTGACAAAGGAACAATAGAATTAGCGAAAGATTTAAAAGTTGGATATCTATTGCAATCCATTGATTATAAACTAAACGTGATACATGAGTCGTTTTCCACCAGTAATAATCAAGATTTTTTTCATATTGCTAGCGAGCTTGGTTTAAAAAAGATTTATGAATGGGAACAATCAAGACTGTCTAATATAAGCGGGGGAGAAAAGTTAAAGGTCGCTCTTTCAAATGTATGGGCATCTAAGCCCGACCTGTTAATTCTGGATGAGCCTACGAATCACTTAGATTATAAAGGAATCAAATGGCTAACTTCAGAAATTAAAAAATTTGATGGGGCTGTATTAATTATTTCACATGACCGCCATTTTTTAGATCAGATTGTAACTAGAATTGTTGAAATTGAAAACGGAAAACTTCATTCTTACACCGGCAATTATACCGACTATCGCAAGGAAAAACAAAAAAAAAATGGAAACCCATTATGAAGTTCAGCAGCGTCAAATTGAAAGAATTGAAGAACAATTAGAACAACTGAAAACATGGTCCGAAAAAGCCCATAGCCAATCAACAAAAGAGGAAAGCTTTAAAGAATATCATCGAGTAAAGGCTAAAAAACGTGACAAACAAATAAAATCAAAAATGAAGCGACTTCAACAAGAGCTTTCCAAAAAGAAGGTTGAAAAGCCATTAGAAGAGCCAAAAGTAAAATTTGAGTTTGATTCAAACGGGAAAAGAGGAAAACGAATCATAGAGGCAAAAAATTTATCCAAGTCTTATCCTGGAAGGCTTTTGTTTCAAAACTCTCAATTTTACATCAATCACGGCGAACGTATCGGGATACTTGGGGAAAATGGCTGTGGCAAAACTACCTTGATAAAAATGATTCTTGATGAGGAGCCAGCCACATATGGTGAGTTATGGAAGAGTCAATCACTAAAAATGGCTTATTTAAGCCAAGATGTTGCTGATTTGCCAGAAGACATAACACCAATAGAAGCTTTAGGGTTTTATGAAAAGGAACAAATTTTTAAAGCCAGAACAATTCTAGCTAATCTTGGCTTAAAGGAACAGTATATTACAAAACCGATTGGGACATTAAGTTTGGGTGAACGAACGCGGATTAAACTTGTTGATATTTTGATGAAGGACTATAATGTTTTAATCTTAGATGAACCAACGAATCATTTGGATCTGCCAAGTAGAGAGTAGCTTGAAAAAACACTCAATGAGTATACTGGGACGATCATTTTAGTATCCCATGATTATTACTTTTTAAATAAACTTTGTGATAAGCTGATTGTGTTTGAAGGACAGCAGGTAAAGAGGATAGAAATGAAGCCTGATGAATATTTAAATAAGGATCATCATGAGCAAGACAGTAAACAAGAAACATTAATGATATTAGAAAATCAAATAGCTGCTATTTTGGGTGAGTTATCTATCCTTGATCAAAACGACCCTAAATACAAAACATTAGATCAACAGTTTAACGAATTAATCAAACAAAAAAGAAACCTCATTCGTTAGTCACTAAAAAGAGCAGGTTATGCCTGCTCTTTTTATGTGAAAATGTATTGCATATGTAATGAATATTGTTACAATTACTATGGCAGTGTATAAAAAGCAAGTTGGAGATAGCAGATACGAGAGAGGATGAGATAGGTGGAAACTGCATTTTTACAATCTGTTTTTTTTCAAAACGGTATTTTGAAAATACTTGACCAAACGAAAATTCCTAATGTTACAGAATTTCTTGAAATTACTACAATTGAAGATGCCTGGGATGCGATTAAACAATTAAAGGTACGTGGTGCTCCAGCCATTGGGATTGCAGCGGCATATGGGTTGCTATTAGGCATAAAAAATGCTCCTGAGAATTCGTTTGATGATTTTTACATAGAATTTAAAAAACAAGCTGATTATTTGGCTACATCACGTCCCACTGCAGTCAATTTGTTTTGGGCATTAAAAAGAATGGACGAACGGGCAAAAATGGAAAAACATCAGCCGGTAGCAAAAATTAAAGAAGCACTTGAAGAAGAAGCCCACCTTATTCGACAGGAGGATGAAGAGGTTTGTCGTTCCATTGGCAAACACGCCCTTTCTCTCCTAAAGGACGGTATGGGAATTCTAACCCATTGTAATGCAGGAGGAATTGCTACTGCGAGATATGGCACAGCCCTTGCGCCGCTTTATTTGGCAAAAGAAAAAGGCTGGAATATCAAAGTTTTTGCAGATGAAACTCGTCCATTATTACAGGGTGCCAGGTTAACTACTTGGGAGCTGATGCAGGCAGGTATAGACGTGACACTTATTACGGACAGTATGGCAGCCATGGTCATGAAAAAAGGTTGGGTACAAGCAGTGATTGTTGGCTGTGATCGGGTAGCAGCAAATGGGGATGTTGCAAATAAAATTGGTACATATGGAGTGGCTCTTTTAGCTAAGGATCATAATATTCCTTTTTATGTTGCAGCCCCGCTTTCAACGATTGATTTGGATACAAAATCAGGTGACGACATTCCGATAGAGGAAAGAGATGCTTCAGAAATTACTGAAGGATTTGGAAAACGGACGGCTCCTGAAGGGGTGAAGGTATTTAATCCGGCGTTTGATGTCACCCCACACGAACTCGTAACTGCCATTATTACAGAGAAAGGGATCATTAAAGGGAATTATCAAGAGGAGCTACCAAAACTTTTTCAAGGATAAAACGGAAAGCAGGAGTCGTGATGATTTCAGATCTAAAATATAGACAACATATTTGTGAAATTGGCAAAAAAGTATATGAAAAAGGCTTTGTTGCAGCAAATGATGGGAACCTTTCGATACGGCTTGGCATTGATGAATTTCTTATTACTCCTACAGGTGTTAGCAAAGGTTCATTGACACCGGAGATGATTGTAAAAGTAGATGGACAGGGAAATGTTCTTGATGGAGAACTACGACCTACATCAGAAATGAAAATGCATCTTCGTGTTTACAAGGAGCGACCGGATATTCAGGGAATTGTTCATGTCCATCCCCCTTATGCAACTGCTTTTGCTATTGCTGGTATGCCTTTAGATCAAGCTATTATGCCGGAATCAGTCGTTTACCTTGGCACGATCCCTGTTGCGGAATATGGAACTCCTTCTACAAATGAGATTCCTGACGCCATTAGTAAATTTGTTCATAACCATCAAGGAGTGCTTTTGGAAAACCATGGTGCGTTAACATGGGGGAAGGATTTAGACCATGCTTATTACTTAATGGAATCTTTAGAATTTACCGCAAAGATTAATTGGATTGCCAAACAATTGAATGGAGACAGGGAGTTATCGAATAGGCATGTTCAAAAACTTATTGAAATGAAAACCAAAATAGGTATAAAAGGGAACTCTCCATTAGGAGTCCAAACTTCTGATGGAATTCATGCGATGAAAGTAACCCCATCCCCTATTGGTGAATTATCGGAACATGATGTGAATAGAATTGCTGAAAAAGTAACGAAAAATATTTTAAATGAATTAAAAGAATTACTAAAGTAGTTGTATCAAGGTATCATCAGACTTAATTGACACAAATTTGGCACATACATGTTTTGTTTCACCATCGTTTTTAGTATAAAATCATATTATCAGCCCTAAAGTAAGGGAGGGATATAAGTTGATAAAAAAAGTACTGGCCGCAGTTGTACTCATTTCATTATTAACTGTAGCTATTGTACAAGCGGTAAACAAAAATTCAGATGTTCCTGAATCCGCCAATACGACATCCGCTGCTAAGGAAGGGTTGTCTGTTGGAGCCAAAGCACCTGATTTCGAATTAAAAACTTTAACAGGAGATTCCGTAAAGCTTTCCGATTTAAAAGGGAAAAAGGTCATGTTAAACTTTTGGGCAACATGGTGCCCACCTTGTAAAGAAGAAATGCCTGCCATGGAAAAATTGCATAAAGAAGCTGGAGAAGATTTGTTGATTCTAGCTGTGAACATTGACCCTCATTTGGATGTCCAAGGGTTTGTCAATGAAAATAAACTTACGTTTCCGATTTTATTGGATACCGATGATACAGTAAATGAAAAGTATCAAATTTTATCCATCCCAACAACTTATTTTATTGACAGCAAAGGGATTATTCAGCATGTTTCTTTAGGTTCAATGGAATATGATGAAATGAAAGAATTAACCAAAAAGTTAAAATAAGCAATAAAAAAACGTTGGATCAACCAGCGTTTTTTTATTTTCACCAAAACACTTCTGTATTTTTCTTTTAAATTTTCGAAAAGTTGTAATAATTAAAAGCGATGCCGGACATAATAACTGTTACAATAGTATATAAGGAAGGTGATTTACATGAGAAGACCTAGAAAACGTTCATTCGCAGAACTTGTATCCGAAAATAAATTACAATTATTAAAGGATCAAGCTGCAATGGAAAAAATAGAACAACGTCTTGAAGAAAGACGATTAGGAAAAGCAGAATAGGACAAAAGTTTACCATTTATGTTTCCTCGCTATATTGGACAAAATGTTTTGTAAGGGGGGAACATAATGGGAAAAGGATATCAAACAAAACGATTTCAACCAAATCATATTGGCACACAACCAAAAGGCTTTGGTGGAAATAAAGGAAAGAAAATGCAAGATAATTCTGGAGAACATGCTCAAGTAATGCAAACAAAAGGAGAATAATCATATACAAAGCCTCGGGGACTAGGATTTTCCGGGGCTTTTTCATTTTATAAGTAAGCCTTGTTACCCAATAATGTTTGTAAATCATTTGCATCATATCTAACAAAATACTGGTACATTTCTAAAGAAAAATTACCTCATTCCTTGTGATATTTTTTTAAAATCAATACAAACTATATCTGTACCAAAAACATATTACAAGGAGGAAGTTGTTTTGGCTTACAACAACAAACCTAATCCAGATGACCGTAGTGATAATGTTGAAAAATTACAATCAATGATAACTAATACCATTCAAAATATGGAAGCGGCTGAAGAGTCTTTAGCCTTTACAGATAGTGAAGAACAGCGTCAACAAATCAAAGCAAAAAATCAACGTAGACGTGAAAGCATCGAATCTTTCCGTGCTGAAATTAAGGATGAAGCACACCGAATAGAAGAATAAATTATTTAAGGATCCGTTCATCATGGACGGGTCCTTTTTTATCGCCTTGTATTAATAAAATGCCTCCTATTTCTTGAATGACTCATTATTATGGTAGAATAGGAAGGAAATTTTGATAAAGATGTGATTATATGAATAGAGAATTATTTCTAAGGCAAATTCAACAATGGGAGAAAGAAGTTAAGGAAAAAGGAGAAATTTTCAATCAAGGTGAATTAATCACGGCTTTAAGTAAGGAAACAAATCCGATTTTTTTATCAAAAATGTTAACGATCATAGCTCAATCAAGAATGCAAAAGAAAAAGCAAGATCAGTTAGCCTATACTTTATTGAATAAAGCACTTCAGCTGTATCCTAATAATCAAACAGCAAAGGAATTTTTGATGCAATTCGATTGGATAAAATTGAAGGATCTGTTTTCTGTGTTAACTTTCCCAGCGATTAGGGAAACGGACAACCGGACCGCCAAAAAGAAAATAGCTGAACAATATATAGAGGTATGTGAAAGCTTTTTATTAGAGGCAGAAGAGAAACTTGATGAATTTCAATCTAAGTATAACCTTTCATCTTCCCAGTTAAATAAAGAACTATCCCATATTTACAAGCAGCTTCTAGAAACGCTTACAGAAGCCGTTCAAGAAGTTTCCTATCTTTTAAAGGCAGCGAAAGAATATGAACAATCCATTATTGGTGTTTTTCATACTTCCACCTATTACGAGGATTTAAAACAGCATCTTGCGAAAGTAGAGAATCTAAAAAGGAATTGGCAGGAATTATTTACGCAATATGATGATGAAACACACGTGGAAGAACATGCCCTCGATCAATTAAATGAATTAATTGGGATGGAAACAGTAAAAAAACGTGTTAATGATTTTTATCGATTTTTAAAATATCAAAAACAACGGAAAGAACTTGGGTTTACAATTAAAGATGAATTAAGTCTCAATATGGTGATTACCGGAAATCCTGGAACAGGAAAAACGACGATCGCCCGACTTCTAGCAAAAATATACCATGAATTAGGAGTACTTCCGCGTGAAGAAGTAATTGAGACAAACCGTACACAACTGGTCGGTTCTTACGTCGGACAGACAGAAGAAAATGTTCGGTCCATTGTCGAACGATCCATTGGCGGGGTGCTTTTTATTGATGAAGCATATAGTTTAAAACGGGAAGGCCAGTCCGGTAATGATTATGGTCAAGTAGCGATTGATACACTTGTATCATTAATGACTTCTGATGAGTTTGGTGGGAAGTTTGCTGTGATTTTAGCGGGCTATCCTGAGGAAATGCGTAATTTTTTAGATGCCAACCCGGGGCTACGTAGCAGATTTCCCGTTTCGAATATGATTCATTTACCCAATTATTCAAATGAGGAATTAATTCAGATCGCTGAAAAAACAGCTGCAGAAAATGATTATTTTTTAACTGAAGAAGCCAAAACCGAAATTAGCCACCGACTGGAGCAAGAACAAGTAGATGATACATTTGGGAATGCGAGAACTGTCCGAAATATTGTACTTGAAGCCATTTTTAAAAAAGGATCCCGTCAAGAAAATGAAAAAAATCTCATTGAGTTTATGTTCTTAAAAAAAGAGGATTTCTCTGTGGATGTAACGCAAAAAGATGGTTCACCTTCTGAAAAGCTCAACCAATTAATCGGTCTTGATCAATTGAAAAAGGAAATACAAACTTTAATCTCGTTTGTAAAAATGCAGCAGTTTAGGAGAAACAATGGTCTTCCTACCGTTCCTATACAACTGCATTCCGTCTTTACTGGAAATCCCGGAACAGGAAAAACGACCGTAGCCAAAATTTACGCTGAATTATTAAAGGAATGCGGATTATTGAAAAGAGGACATTTAGTTGTTACAAGTAGAGCGGATTTCGTTGCTGGCTATGTCGGTCAAACTGCAGGAAAAACGAAGAAAAAGATTAGAGAAGCATTGGGCGGCGTTTTATTTATTGATGAAGCCTATTCATTACTCAGTCATTCAGCGGGTGATTTTGGGAAAGAAGTTATTGACACTCTCGTAGACGAAATGACTAAGCATAATGAAAATCTAGTCGTTATTCTTGCTGGATATCCAGGGGAAATGAATGAGTTGCTTGAGAGTAATCCAGGTCTTCGTTCAAGGTTTAAAAAGTTCTATTATTTCCCTGATTACACACCTGAACAAATATTGGAAATTATGTTATTATATGCAAATAAGTATCAATATCAATTTACAGATGAGTCAAAGGAATATCTGCTTCAAACGTTAAGTAGGGAACAATTTAAAGGAAATGGCCGATTGGCTGTTAATCTGGTCGATGAGATCATTCAAGCCCAATCAGCAAGATTAATGAATGACGAAGGGATCAATTCTCTTTACGAAAAATCGTTATGGCTTGAAGCAGGAGATGTAAAAGCAGTTATAGAAAATAAAGAGAAATAATAGAGAAGGAGAGGCATTACAAGTGGAAAACTTTTTTGTATCAACACGGGAAATACATCTTTATTATGCAGATACCGATATGATGGGTGTTATTTATCATGCAAATTACTTAAAATTTTTCGAGCTGGGACGGACAGGACTTATCGAAGATTTAGGATATAGCTATGTAGCAATGGAAGAAGCGGGATACTATGCACCAGTTTACGACATTCAAATTACGTATAAAAAACCTTTACGATATGGCGATCAAGCGTTTGTAAAGACTTGGGTTCAATATAACGATGGTATTAAGACAATTTACGGTTATAAGATAATAAATGCGAATGAGGAAGTATGTGCGGAAGGGACATCCACTCACATTATAGTAAAAAAAGAATCGTTCAAGCCGACTTCCTTCAAAAAGGCTTTTCCAGAATGGTTTAGGAAGTATGAGGAAGTGAAGATGAAATAAGGCACACTTGATCCTTTTCAAGTGTGCCTTTGATTTTATAGAGGAAGAATCATATTTGCATGAATAAATAAAAGACAAACAATCAATGAATGTAGAATCATGGAAGGGAAAATGTTTCTTGTTTTCATGGTTATAATACTAAAAAGAAATCCTAAAAACACAAATAAGAAAGTCATTTTCATTGAAGTGCCAAACATAGTTGTGTTGATCGCAAAAGCAATACTTGCTACTATCACACCAGTAAGTTTATTGGATATTTGTATAAAAATCGGAAGAAAGATGCCCCTCCATAAAACTTCATGCACAAACGCATAAAGAATGGAGACAAGAATTGTGATGAAAAATGTACTCCATACCGTCGATATTTTTGTAGTTATATGTGGAATATACAAAATGAATAACAAGGTAATAAAAAATAAACAAGCTAGAATGAGTCGATTGATAAGGGAGGAAGGCTGTTCTCTTTTCTTTAATCTTCGTTTATAGCTATAGGAATTCATTTTATAATGAAATTGTTTTAAAACATATATAACCATTAATAGCGGTAAGAACAAAAGTAATTGGTCAGCAATGACTAACATCATCGGGGAAATGCGAAAGCCTTCGAGGAAACTGGAAATATAACCCACTGCTAAATTCCCGAGAAAAAATGAAATCATCATCCATATAACGACTCTTTTTTCTTCATTGAAAAATGGGATCGATAGGAAAGAAGAAATGAGCAAGATAAAAAACAGTGAATATAAACCTCTTGTAAAAAGAAAAGTCATAACGGTAAAAAGTAAACAAATGAAAATCCCAAGAAAATTTTTTTGTTTCATTACCAATTACTCTCCATCTTTCTTACCATCATTATAGCAAATATCAAAGGATGAAAGAAATAGAACAATTGATGATGACTTTCTATAAATGATAAAAAATGGCTATAAAAAGAACCATAGAGATTCTTTTTATAGCCATTTAATTTTTGGTTCGGTTTTATTAATGATTCGGTTAATATTGGCACGGTGGCGGTAAATGACAAAGCTGGCTAATAAAGATACAACAATTAATAATGGGATATCCCATCCTTGGAAAAATCCAGTTGTTAAAACATAGAGAACAGCGACTCCACCTGCGATCATTGAAGATAAGGAAACATATTTTGTAATATAAAGGCTAACAAAGAAGGAGGCTAACAATGTAATAAACAAAAATGGTGCATAAAATAATAAGACTCCCCCAGAAGTAGCCACTGCTTTCCCACCACGAAACCCGGCAAATATCGGGTAGGTATGTCCTAATACAGCGAGCACACCAGGGATTAATGGATGTAAATCAATGGCGAAAAGGTTAGGCAAGGCGGCTGCTAGCGTCCCTTTCAAAATATCTGCCAATGTAACAGTTAAACCCGCTTTTACCCCAAGTGTACGAAACGTATTTGTTCCTCCTAAATTACCACTACCATGCTGCCTAATATCCGTTTTATAAAAAACTTTTCCGATAATGAGTCCAGATGGAATCGAACCTAGTAAATAGGCTAGAACTAATACGACAATCATTTCAATCATGAAAAATTACTCCTTCAAATAATAAAGTTATTCTTCTATTATATCCGTTTGGATGGAAAGAGAAAATATCTGATTTCATAGGAGTTTAGATTTATGACTACAGTTCGATCGTAAGCGTTTTATTATATATTTTTTATTGGTAATTGGTACAATATAAGAAAATCATTTGTTATAGGAGTGATAATTATGGCAATTGAAAATCCAAGTCTAGAAGAAATCGGAGAAATTTTAAAAAAGGCAAAACGAATTGCTGTTGTAGGTTTAAGCGATAACCCTGCACGTACCTCTTATCAGGTTTCAGAAGTAATGCAAAAAGCCGGCTATGAAATTATTCCTGTAAACCCGACCATCGAAGAATCGCTTGGAGTAAAGGCTGTTGCTTCATTAAAGGATATCGAAGGACCCGTTGATATCGTCAATGTTTTTCGTCGTTCTGAGCAGCTGTATGATGTGGCAAAAGAATTTGATGAGATTGATTGCAATGTTTTTTGGGCTCAACAAGGGCTTGTTAATGAAGAGGCTTATCATTTTCTTAAAGAAAAAGGGTATACGGTAATTATGGATCGTTGTATTAAAGTCATGCATGCCTTAACGAAATAATGGTTAATAGAGCTGCTGAAAAATAGCAGCTTTTTTGTTTTTTAGGCAATTGTGCAATGGGATTTTTGTTATCTATTCCAAGTCCATATTTGCCAAATCAAAATAAATCTATAAAATAAAGCATAGACACTGAAAGTACATATGATAAAATAAACTTCGAACATATAAACTTCGAACATTTGTTCTAATACATATAAATAAAAGGAAAATCCACTTTTATAATGAATGAAATAATATTGAGTATGATTAAGTAGAAGTGTGTTTCTTTTTGCAAGGATGAAAGGGGTATTTGAGTGGCACAAAAACAACAAACATTTGATTTTATTGAATACAACGATGATGCCATACAGGTGCTTGAGGGCCTTGAAGCAGTAAGGAAACGCCCTGGAATGTACATAGGTAGCACGGATTCTAGAGGTCTTCACCATCTCGTCTATGAGATTGTCGATAACTCTGTGGACGAGGCGCTTGCAGGATTCGGGGATCATATCATCGTAAAAATTCATAAAGATAATTCCATCAGTGTGGCTGACAAAGGACGTGGAATGCCAACTGGTATGCATAAATTAGGAAAACCTACACCTGAAGTGATTCTTACTGTCCTTCATGCTGGTGGAAAGTTTGGACAAGGTGGTTACAAGACAAGTGGCGGGTTGCATGGTGTAGGTGCCTCTGTTGTCAATGCCTTATCGGAATGGCTAGTCGTAACCATTAAAAGAGACGGTTTTGTCTATGAACAACGTTTCGAAAATGGAGGAAAGCCGGTAACGACGCTTGAAAAAATCGGTAAAACCAATCAAACCGGAACAACCATTCATTTCAAACCAGACGCTAGTATTTTTTCAACTACCACCTTTAATTTTGAAACATTAGGGGAAAGGTTGAGAGAATCGGCTTTTCTATTAAAAGGACTAAAAATTGAAATCATTGATGAACGTCATGATTTGCATGAAGTATTCCATTATGAGAATGGAATTGAAGCGTTCGTTGCTTATTTAAATGAGGAAAAGGATGTCATCCATCCAGTCGTTAGTTTTGAGGGTTCGCAAAATGGTATCGAAGTAGAATTTGCCTTCCAATTTAATGATGGGTATTCGGAAAATGTTTTATCCTTCGTTAATAATGTTCGTACAAAAGATGGTGGAACCCATGAGGTTGGGGCCAAAACAGCCATGACGAGGGTTATGAATGATTATGCCCGTAAAGTAGGTTTGTTGAAAGAAAAAGACAAAAATTTAGAAGGGGCAGACATCCGCGAAGGTTTATCCGCCATTATTTCCGTACGTATTCCTGAAGAGCTGTTGCAATTCGAGGGACAAACAAAAGGAAAGTTAGGAACAAGTGAAGCACGTTCTGCTGTCGATGCTGTAGTTTCCGAGCATCTTTCCTATTATTTGGAGGAAAATCCGGACATAAGCACCCTGCTTATTAAAAAGGCGATTAAAGCCTATCAAGCCCGTGAAGCGGCAAGAAAAGCGAGAGAGGATGCGAGAAGTGGGAAAAAGCGAAAGCGTTCAGAAACTTCTCTATCCGGTAAATTGACACCAGCCCAATCAAGAAATCCGCAAAAAAATGAACTTTATTTAGTGGAAGGTGACTCAGCAGGAGGATCCGCCAAGCAAGGACGAGATCGACGATTCCAAGCAGTCCTGCCATTACGAGGTAAAGTCATCAATACGGAAAAAGCGAAGCTATCCGATATTTTTAAAAATGAAGAAATCAATACTATTATCCATGCGATCGGGGCTGGAGTTGGAGCGGATTTTAATCTTGAGGATGTTAACTATGACAAAATTATCATCATGACCGATGCTGACACAGATGGAGCTCATATTCAGGTTCTGCTATTAACATTCTTTTATCGATATATGAAACCGCTTGTGGAAGCTGGTAAAGTATTTATTGCTCTGCCTCCTTTGTATAAAGTAAGCAAAGGGACCGGAAAAAATGAAAAAATTGAATACGCATGGGATGAAGAGGAATTGCAAGCGGCAACTAAAAAAATAGGCCGTGGCTATATCATTCAGCGATATAAGGGTCTAGGAGAAATGAATGCAGACCAGCTTTGGGAAACAACAATGAATCCAGAAACTCGCACCTTGATTCGAGTGAAAATTGATGATGCTGCCCGTGCAGAACGTCGAGTAACAACTCTTATGGGTGATAAGGTTGAACCACGCCGGAAATGGATCGAAAATAATGTGGCATTCGGCTTGGAGGAAGATGGGACTATCTTAGAAAATGAAAATATTACATTTGCTGAAGGAGGGAATGAAGGATGAGGACTGCTGAAAAGTTTCGTGACTTACCTTTGGAGGACGTGCTTGGCGACCGTTTCGGTAGGTATAGTAAATATATTATCCAAGAACGTGCCCTTCCTGATGCCAGAGATGGATTGAAACCAGTACAACGGAGAATTTTGTATGCGATGCATGTGGAAGGGAATACACATGAAAAAGGTTTCCGTAAGGCAGCAAAAACGGTTGGTAATGTTATCGGTAACTATCATCCACATGGGGATTCCTCTGTATATGATGCCATGGTTCGCATGAGTCAGGACTGGAAGGTACGTAATGTCTTAGTTGAAATGCACGGAAATAACGGTAGTATTGATGGGGATCCTCCTGCTGCGATGCGTTATACAGAAGCCCGTCTGTCGGCAATAGCTGCCGAACTATTGCATGATATTGAAAAAGAAACCGTTGATTTTGTTCCGAACTTTGATGACACTTCAAAAGAACCGACCGTTTTACCAGCGATGTTCCCGAATCTGCTTGTAAATGGCTCAACAGGGATTTCTGCGGGGTATGCAACCGATATACCGCCCCATCATTTAGGTGAAATTATTGATGGGGCCATCCTAAAACTGGACAAACCGGATGTTTCTGTAGATGAATTGATGACTGTCATCAAAGGACCGGATTTCCCTACTGGAGGGATTATTCAAGGGGTTGACGGAATTAAAAAAGCCTATGAAACGGGTAAGGGCAAAATCATTATTCGCGGGAAAGCAGAAATTGAAAGCATTCGTGGAGGAAAACAACAAATTATCATCACAGAGATTCCTTTTGAAGTAAATAAAGCAAATCTCGTGAAAAAAATAGATGAATTCCGGATAGACCGAAAAGTAGAAGGAATCTCTGAGGTTCGAGATGAAACGGACCGTTCGGGTCTTCGGATCGTCATCGAATTAAAGAAAGATGCCGATGCTGAGGGTGTTCTAAACTATTTATATAAAAATAGTGATCTTCAAGTTCCTTATAATTTTAATATGGTTGCTATTTACAATAAACGCCCGAAACTAATGGGTTTGCGTGAATTACTCGACGCCTATATAGAACACCAAAAAGATGTTGTCACTCGAAGGACTAAGTTTGAATTGAAAAAAGCGAATGAACGACAGCATATTGTTGAAGGATTAATTAAGGCTATATCGATTCTTGATGAAGTCATTTCAACAATCCGAGCCTCAAAGGATAAACGAAATGCTAAGGACAACTTAATTGCGAAATACATGTTTACAGAAGCACAAGCTGAAGCCATTGTTTCCTTGCAGTTATATCGTTTAACAAATACTGATATTACTGCATTGAGAAGTGAGGCGGAAGAATTGGCCAAACGAATTGCTGAACTATTAAGTATTTTAGAAAGTGAGAAAAAACTCATCTCCGTTATTAAAAAAGAATTAAAAGACGTGAAAAAGCGTTTTGCAGATGAACGTCGCTCCAAAATTGAGGCGGAAATTGAAGAATTAAAGATCAATTTAGAAGTCATGGTTGCCAGTGAGGATGTAATTGTTACTGTTACAAAGGATGGATATGTAAAAAGGACGAGCCTTCGTTCTTATGCCGCTTCTAATGGTCAAGATTTTGCCATGAAGGATACAGATAGATTGCTTGCAATGCTCGAAATGAATACAAAGGATGTCCTGCTTCTGTTCACAAATAAGGGGAATTACTTGTATTGTCCAGTTCATGAACTACCGGACATCCGTTGGAAGGATCTTGGTCAGCATATTGCAAATATTATCCCTATTGATCGTGATGAGGAAATCATAAAAGCTATTCCAATAAATGATTTTGAATTAAATGGCTACTTCCTCTTTGTGACGAGAAATGGAATGGTCAAGAAAACGGAACTTAAACATTATAAGGCGCAGCGATATTCAAAACCATTGACAGGTATTAATTTAAAAAATGATGACCAAGTGGTGGATGTCCATTTAACCGATGGAATGAACGAACTTTTCTTAGTCACTCATAATGGCTATGCTTTATGGTTTGATGAATCTGAAGTAAGCATTGTCGGTGTCCGGGCTGCTGGTGTAAAAGGTATGAACCTCAAAGAAGGTGACTATATTGTAAGCGGACAATTGATCACTTCCAAAGATGAGTCAATCGTTGTGGCTACCCAGCGCGGTGCTGTGAAAAAAATGAAATTGACCGAGTTTGAAAAAGCTACCCGAGCCAAGCGCGGTGTCGTGATTTTAAGAGAATTAAAAGCAAATCCACATCGGATCTCTGGATTCGTTGTTGCACAAGATTCAGATACAATCTATCTTCAAACTGAAAAGAGCTTCATAGAAACCATCAAAGTAGGAGATATTCGCTTTAGCGACCGATATTCCAACGGCTCCTTTGTTTTGGATGAAGAGGAAAATGGTAGGGTAATCTCCGTTTGGAAGGTTGAAGCAGAAGATAAAACTGAATAAAAAATAGGAATAAAGACTCTCTAGAAAACAGGGAGTCTTTTTCATTTTATTACCAAAAATGGACATACTAACTAATACGATACATGGGAGGGAAACAGTATGAAAAAAGAAGTTGGACTAGTCATTGCTGTATTATTTTTCATGTCTTTAACAGCAATTACTGGTGTTTATGCCATTGGAAATGATGAGATCGTAACTATTTCGAAAAAAGAAGTAGATATTACAGGGGATGGTCAAAAAGAGTTCATCAAGCTAAAAGCAGTTCCTTATGAGGAGAAAAATGAATACTTTAAAGAAATATATCTTGAAGTTTTTGCCCCCAATGGCCCAAGGTATACCTTTCCATTACAAAACGGAACAAAAGCGGCCTTCCAGCTAGCAGATCTTAATCATGATGGGGTAAAAGATGTATTCGTCACTGTTTTAGATGGTGAGGTCAATGGAAATACGAATTATTCATTATTTAGTTTAAAGGATTTTAAAAAAGAAGATCTTCCTATTCCTGAACCTCTCTTGATGGAAAGTCGATTATTAAACGGCTTTAAGGCTGAAATAAAAATTAAAGATACTGGTAATTCCTATCGTTTTGATTTGAAGGATCGGAAGAAATATTATAAAAAAATGGGACTTTACACGAATGGAAGACTTCAAGAGCCGACAGAATTAATGGTCGATTCGTTTAACAGCTTAAAACCATTTACTGATCAAAATAAGAGAAAAGGATTAAAGGGTATTCAACGAGTGTCTGGAATTGCTGATGCGGATACAATCGCCTATGTGGAGTCTACTTGGATGTTTGAAAATGGGAAATGGGTGCTAAAGGATGTTGAGGTGAAGGGGGAAGAATATTAAACATTGCGGAGCCAGTACAATGTCACGGAATAGACGAATTACCCATATAATGTAGCAGGCAGTTCGAAAGGAGAATGCTTGCTATGAGTATCCTCATTCCAACAAAGTTAACGACAACTTATCAGCCACCGGTTACGAAGTTTCGTCCAGTGGAAGGGAGGAAGTATACACTTACTCGATCGGAAGTAACCGGAGAACTCTTCCTGACGATAGGAACGGAATACAATTATCATGCGATTAATCAAGGGTTTCGAGATGAAGTATTAGCAGAATGGGTTCCTCGGATGGGGGAATTTTCACTAAATGGAAGAGTGATAGTGAGTGATGGGAATTTCGATGAAAATTATGCAAGAGTTCGATTCTTGATTTTTCAAAAAGAAGTAAATGTAGCCTTAAAGGCAATTGTATATGGAGATAAAGACTTTTTCACGAATTTCCCATGGTTGTTAGATGCACCAATCCATATAAAATTTGAATCCAATTTTGCACAGTTTAATCATGTACTTTATTATGGAACACCAAGACAATTTTTATATAACGAGACATAATATAGGATAAACACAGGAATACCTGTGTTTATTTCTTTTGTCTCACTATCTTAAGTATACTTTTGAAATGAGACAAATCAGAAGATCAACAAAATAATAATATTATGTAAACTGATAAATTCAAAAAAAGAGGAGTGGGGGAAGCTGCCTGTACAAAGTGGCAGCTGTTTTTGTTAATCTGTGATTTCTTTTGGCATATCCATTTTATCGACAGCAATCTTTAAATCATCATTTTTAATATGCGTGTATATCATCGTTGTTTGTATGGATGAATGACCTAATTGACGTCTTAATTTAGGAACATCATTAATTTCAGCGTGATACCTTGTAGCAAATGAGTGTCTAAGTTTATGTACAGATAATGATGGTTTTCCAAATGCCTTCGCATATTTTTCTACTAATTTTTCAACAGATCGCGCTGTTAACCGTCTTGTTTTTCCTTTAGGGCCCATTGGTGCTGCAACAAATAAAGCCTTTATACTTTTATCAATCTGATACTTTGATTCTCTAACTGCTAAATATTCCTTTAAATCATCCATCGCCGTTTGGCTGAAAAAGACGTACTGTTCCTTATTTCCTTTACGAATCACGCGTGCGGTATACTTGCTAAAATCAATATCTTCAAGATTCAATCCAACTAATTCAGATAACCGGAGACCAGATCCTAGAATTAATGAAATAATTGCGGTATCTCGTTCTTTATTTAATTGATAAAAGTTATAAACTTTTTTATTATTTTTATGCATTTCACCATATTCCTGGGCAACGAATAAGCGAAATCGCTCATATTCATCTCCAAGCAGTATTTTACCTTCCATTTTATTTGCTTTCGTTTCCATCGATTCTTTTATATCATTAAATTCAATTTTCGCCATCACATTTCGTTGAATATATGGTTTCAAATCTTTTGTCTCGGCAATGTTTTGCAGGTAATTAAACAAGGATTTAAGTGCGGATAGCTTACGATTCACGGTTAATTCTTTATTTTGAAGCTGATAATGAAGAAAGTTTAAGAAACCTTCGACTTCAAGGACCGTCAATTTCTCTAACCGTTCTAAAGGAATATCTTTCATGCTGCCAGTCCAAAGCTGCTCATGGATCATCCAGTTAAAGAAAATTTTATAATCGTGACAATAATTTAGTAAGGATGCGGTAGAAAGTTTTCTTAATTTGTGATTGATATATTCTTCAACATACCATGGCAATTCATTAAGCAAAGCTTGCAGTTTTTGAAAATTTTGCTGTTTGGATAGATTAACCATAACGACACCTCATTACTATATTACTTCTTAATAATTATTTCGTCAAATTTATATTTTACGTAATAATCTAAATGTATATTTGGTACCCTCTTTTATGAATTTTGTCTTCAAATAACACAAACATTGATACATGTTTTTTGAAATTATTTAATTTGTAAGGAACACTTTTATATTTAGTCCTGTCCATAATTGCTTGTCTAGAAAATTACTTATTAACAAATGACTTAAAACTCGATTATAAATCCATTTGTTGGCTGCCTAACTTTATTCCTAGAAATCACCAAAATTATACGATAACACCTCATGTAGTCTCGGTATATATGCATCATCTTGTAGTTGGTTGAATATTTTCTGTAACATCTAAAATTGCTGACACCAATGTCTATCTCATAACCATATATCTATCTTGAATAAATCGTGTATATTCCTTATTCTTGTAAATCCATATTTTACTTATTATACCCAAAATGGGGAACCACAATAAATCAGTTTCACCAAATTAATTAGCAATTGGATTTTAATTATAGGGTTTAAATTTTCTTACTACCTTCAATATCTTCAGGAAGATAAGAAAATAAATGAACATATAAATTCATGATAGTGTAAAGATTTAAATAAAAATATTATGTCAACTACCCTAATATTTAAATGTTCTCCCGTTTAGTTTTGGTTGTTTTCGTAAATATTGTCCTATAGCATAACAAAATCTCACATTTCAAATGGCGAGTTTTTGTTATGCTCCATTATAAATTTGGTCGTTTTTCCCAAGGTTCAATTTGACCAATCATGAACATTTTCTTTTTCTTCTTTATTGCTTCGATGACACCTTCAGAAATTTCCTCATTAGTTAACCATCTTGACCTGGTACCTTCCATTTTAAAACCTAATTGAACTTGATAATATTTACAATTTATAGGTACAACAGCCTTTTTCTTGATTTCATCTAAATTCGCACTACTCCCTATTATATGAAATAATTCCCAACCAGTATTACCTTTTGATACCTCATTCATGATAATTTGAAGGGCATTTTCTGCGATCGAATGAATCCACGCTACTACAATATCAATATTTCCATTATGTTTCATGGTTTGGTTTATTTTCTCTTTTAAATCGTCATTATTTCTATAATCAACGAATAACGGAGTTACGGTACGATCTGAACCGGCTAATTGTATAAGTTTCCTCATACGTTCAGCATTTCTCGCAATAATAGATACATGATAACCGTTTTCTATTAACCAAAGCGAAACTTTTGATAACATACCAGTACCACCAACAATTAACGCGTGCTTCATCCATCTTCTCCCCTCAAATTTTAATATGGCATAGTGAATTGACTTACTCTTTGCTTTCTAGTACCCAATTATATCAAAGTTCCAAAAGGATTAGTAAAATCCAACAATCAATGCGAAAACAGCTTTGTTTTTACTTACTTTAAGATCTAGTTATTATGATCAAAGGATGTTATCATATTATTATTCCCGATGTTTATAGGAGTTGAAGTCATGAGTGTACATAAAGATTTAATTAAACATGCTGAAAATCAACATAAGCTGTATCAGGAATTCTTGGCTTTAGATGAATTGCGTGAAAAGTATATTGCAGAAGCGGTTGAATTATGCAAACAAGGAAAGCCGTTTTCCACCGATAAAATCAATGAAGTGACGAATAAGATGAATAAAATTAACTTACGAATTGTCCCATTAAGAAAAAATGTCACCATTGAAATGGTTCAGGAGTATGTCAATTCACTATAAACAAAAAAAGAAACTTTCCATTTATTATTTTGGAAAGTCTCTTTTTTTGTTTTAATGAAAAATCGTTGTAATGATCTGATCATAGGACATAGTGCTATCTACAGTATATGTACCTGGACGTAATTTGTTTTGAAGTCCCCTGCTTTCCACATCTTTAGAAAATTGGAAGGCATCTTGGATCAACGTAGCATTAACAAGCATTTTTCCCACATCAATGCTCGTCATCCCTTCTGAAACCACAATAACAGCCTTTGCTACAGTTTTTTCTTCTTGTTTTTGTTCACCGTTGGCTTGTGGAGTTCCTTTTGCTTCATTTAAATGTTTTTCATATTCATCTTTTGTTTGAACGATATAACCTTTTGAAGTTAATTCCTTTTTCATTTCTTTTTCAGACAATTGAGCTTGTTCATTGTTCACTTTATCTGCCGGCTTTGAAATATTACGATCCTCAGAAAAATAAACGATCGCACAAATACTTGTTGCCGTTAGGATTCCAGCTGCAAAGCTGCTTAATATGTTAACCTTCATGGGCAGCTTTTCCCCTTTCATCCTGCGGAGTTAGGTATGTTGAAATAATTTGATTAATTTCTTGCACACTCATTTGTTTTTGCTCTGCTATGTTTTCTAGTGAATATTGGCGTTTGTACAAATCCAATACTTCTCTTCTTAATTTTTTCTCATCTGCAGAAAGTTGAACTCCTGCCTCTTTTGAGATAATTTCCATATCAAGTTCGATATTATTTAGTGATTCTTTAACATCATTTATTTCTTTCATCAAATTAATATGAAACATGTCAATAGCTTCTTGCGTTTTTTCTGCCGTTTTTTTCGTTCTTACTAAAGATATAATTAGTAGTAATATAGATAATCCAAATAAAATAGCTAATGCTTTTACCATACTAATCGCCTCCTTTAAAAATGAATCCATTAATCTCACAAGTTTCTATTATACATGTAATTTTTGCATATATCGATTCTTTTTTTAAAAAATACTCCATTAGACCGATTTTACAGGAAAAACCACGATAGGAACAATTACATAAAATTGGTGTCATTTGCTCATTCTATACATGATGGAAAATGACTAAGAAAGGAGCTTTTTGATGCAATATAATCAAACACCCATTCCAGAACCACCTCGTGCCATTACAACGAAAGATCTTATGTACCTAAAAGATGCAATGTCATGGGAGTTATTAGCATTTAAAAAATTTCATTTCCTTGCTGAACAAGCACAAACCCCTGAAATTAAACAAGCGCTTGAAAATGCTGGTAGGATGCATCAGACCCATTATCAAAAATTACTTTCCCATTTGCAAACCAATAATCAAGCAGTATTAGCTAACTTGCCTAATACACAGCAGCAAATGCATTAATAATTGGAGGTACGGCTTATGCAAAACCAACCTAATCAAAATCAACAGAATCAAAATCAAATTGCCAACCCACAAACAGGTCAATTACCAAAAGTAAAAGGCCCAGAAATGAATGATCGTGATTTTATTAATGATGGCCTAAGTACGTGTAAATATATCACCGATAGTTTAAATATTGCTGTTCGCGAAGCAAGTTATCAACAGCTTCATGATGATTTATTACAAATGCTAAATGAAACTCATCAAAGCAGCAGGCAACTATTTGAGGTGATGTTCCGAAATGGCTGGTATAAACTTGAGGCTGAAGATCAACAAAAAATCAATCAAGCTTACCAACAATTTAGTAACTATTCCAGCCAGTTTCCTTATTAAAATATAATTTGAAAAAGACTGCCTTTGGCAGTCTTTTTCATCCTATCATTTCTTTGTCGGTGATTCTGACACATTATAATTGTATTTTGATCGGTCAACCGGAGTAAATCCTTCAGGTGTATAGAAGCGTAATAAATCTCCATTTACAACCTTATCGGATAAAGCTAATATATTTTCTACACTATCCTGCATTTGTTTCGCTTGCTCTAATTGATCTTCCTCTAGAGGCATTCCAGTCATGGAATTATAAAACTTGCCATTAACACATGTAATGGTAGGACTTACAAAATCTCCATTACGGAATGGAATTAATTCATGATGGTTTTCAGATAATAAATCTGTACCAAAATGAATATAATCTTTCGTATCAATTCCTAATAAATGAAGCATCGTAGGCAGGATATCAATTTGTCCAGCGTATTCATGATTAATACCGCCTTCGATTCCCGGTACATGAATAAATAATGGAACTCGTTGTAACCCTGCACTTTCAAATGGAGTGATCTCTTTTCCAAGTACTTGTGCCATTGCTTTATTATGGTTTTCAGAAATACCGTAATGGTCACCATACATGATAATCATGGATTTATCATATAAACCAGATGCCTTTAAATAATCAAAGAATTGTTTTAATGCTTCATCCGCATAACGAGCTGTTTGGAAATAATTATCTACAGATTTATCTCCAGTGGTATGCGGTGCAATTGTCGCTTCTTCTTGTGGCATAGTATAAGGAAAATGGTTTGATACGGTAATAAACTTAGCCATAAATGGTTGCGGAAGAGATTCCAACAATGGAATAGATTGTTCAAAGAATGGTTTATCCTTCAAACCATATTCCGCTAATGATTCAGGTGTTAACTGATATGAGTTTTCATCAAAAAACTTGTTATATCCAAATGATTTATATATTTCATTACGATTCCAGAAGCTTCCTGAATTTCCATGGAATACTGCTGTAGTATATCCATGCTGACCTAAAATGGCAGGCGCTGCCTGATATGTGTTCAACCCTTTAGTTACAAAAGCTGATCCTTGAGGCAAGCCATACATTGAGTTTTCCAAAATAAATTCGGCATCGGATGTTTTACCTTGGGCTGTTTGGTGGAAGAAATTATCAAAATACAATGTATTTTTATCATGCGTTAGTGAATTTAGAAATGGTGTTACTTCTTCCCCGTTCAGCTTATAGTTGATTAGGAAATTTTGCATGGATTCCAAATGGATATAGATCACATTCATTCCTTTAGCTGCACCAAAATATTTTGGATTTGGTTCAGCATAGTTGGAATTCGTAAAGTTTTTTACATCCGTAATGTCGTCGCTACTTGCCATAACTCTTTGGGCGGAAGCCTTTGTACTTTTTACCGCATCATAAATAGTGTAATTATACATCCCTAAATATTTAACAATGTAATTTCTGTCGAATCCTCGTGTTAGTAATTGAGGACGATCCGTTTCTGCCAATGAAAGATTGGCGAAAGAGATGGCTAGGGCAAATGAAAATAATGCAGCCACTTTTGGTCGGCTCATATTCTTTTCTTCCATTTTAACCATTCGGAATGCAAGTAAGGCAATTAATACAAGAACATCAATAAAAAATAAGAAATCATAAGGTTCTAATAACGGTACAATACTACCACTTACATCCCCAAAGTTTTGTGTCTGGGTTAAAGTTGGAAGCGTGATAAAATCGTTAAAAAATCGGTAATATAGAATATTAGCATATAAAAGAAAAGATAATAGAAAATCAAATACTAGTAAAAAGATATACTTTTTTCTTCCTTTGAAAAGCGTGGCAAACCCTAAAAATAATAATGCTGATCCTAATGGATTAAAAAATAATAAAATCTTTTGTAACGTATTATCAATTCCTAAATCAAACTGCGTTAGTTGTGCAATATAGGTTTTAAGCCAAAGCATAATCACTGCTACAAAGAAAAAGCCAATATATTTATTAAATATACCTTGACTCTTTTTAAGTGCATTATTCAATTTAAACACCTACCTCTAGTAAATCATAATAACATATTTTCATATTTTACGAGAAATGAAGATTAAACTATATTCTATATTAAACGAAAAATATGAATAAATTATGACCATTAGACAATTTTCTTTCCTTCACAAGTTATTAACTATACTCTTTTTTATAAAAATGTCAAGGGCACCCCCGTTTACAATGAAAAACAATGTCTCCGGCTAAAATGAAGTATATCCAAATAGGATAGGTACTTTTATAGCCGGAGGCATTGTTTTAATTCCCTGAATTCACTACTTGATCCATCGTTTCATATACGAGCCAATCAGAACCATTTATTTTATTAGAAGCCTCGATGATTTTCTTTTTCACCCGCTCCTGCTCTGCTCCTTTAAGCATCGTAGGCTGATAATTGTTTTTCGTTGAAACAGACGAGATGGAAAATGGGATAACAGCAATTTCTTTTTTATCGGTTAGAACTCCGTTTTTTAAATAAAAGTTTTGTTGAAATACAAATGTATCTTTATCACTCGGATTTCGATTTCCACCAAACATAAAGTTTCCGAGACTGTAGACAATAAATTTTCCTTTATATTCTTCAATTCCTTGGACAACATGTGGGTGATGACCAAGGACTAAATCCGCCCCACTATCAATGGTGAAGCGAGCCAATGTCTTTTGAGAAGTTTCCGGAACATATTCACGTTCATTTCCCCAATGATAATGAACTAATATAATTTGTGCACCTTGTTCCCGCAATGATTTGAGATCTTGTTCAACCTGTTTTCTTATTTCCGGTGTGTCATTCCATCCTTCATAACCTAGTGCGCCGATTTTAACCCCTTTGACAGTTGTTAAATATTGATGATCATAGCCAAAATAACCAATATTTTGATTTTTCAAAGCAGTTATCGTGTCTTGATATCCCTTCTCCAAATAATCAAAAATATGATTATTGGCTAAGTTGACCGCTTCGATGCCACCTAATGTTAAGATTTGTGCATAACTAGGATCACCTTTAAAGCGAAATTTCTTCGCCGCCTTTTTTGTAGCATTTGTTAATGTAGTTTCTAAATTAACAGTCGTAAAATCATCTTCCAAAAAAATATTGTTTAGTCCCTTAACGAAATATGGGAGTCCATTTGCTGCAGCAACCTTAACAAAGGAATCACTGTAATTAAAGGTCTCATCCGTTCCAAGTGTAAAATCTCCTGCTGCACTGATTTTTATCGTTTTTTCTGTTACTGTTTCCGGTTTTTGTTCAAGTTTTTGATTATTGTTTTCAACTTTTTTTGGATTAGTCTCATTTAGCTCCGTTTTTATTTCTTTCGGAGGAGATGCTTTATGAGAATGTATGTAATGAAAAAACAATGAAACACCACCAGCTACAATAAATAGAGCAGTAAGGATAACCATATGGATTGTTTTTTTCGATCTCCTTCGTTCCTTCAGTGTTTTTGACCTGCTCCAATATTTATGATTGTTCATCGTTAAATTGACCCCCATGATATTTGTTAACGTTATCATTAACTTTGTTAATTAAGGCTGAAAAGTTATTTTTATTTGTACAATTTCACTTTGTGATCCAATACGAAGTGGTGTACCCCAAAATCCGTATCCTGAAGAAACAATGGTATGAAGGTTCCCCTTTTTGAGATAGCCCCAATCATTTTCATAAATTCTTTTAGTGATTAAATGGGCTGGGGCGATTTGTCCCCGATGAGTATGGCCTGCTACTAGTAAATCAATGTTATTTTTTTCGGCAATATCTAAATCATATGGCTGATGATCGAGAAGAATATTAGGTTTTGAAACATCCACATTCTTCATTAAATCCGCTAATTTTGCTCGGACGACATCACGATACCCCCGATCTTTTGGACCAATGAGGGTTAATCCATTATCTAAAAAGACCACCTCGTCATCTAACATTCTCATGCCACTCTCATTAAAAATTTGAACGAGGTCGACATCTTTATCGTCTTCACGATCATGATTCCCCATTGAAGCATACACTGGTGCCTTAATTTCCTTTAAGATATCGGGAATTCCTCTTCTGAGAAAGGGTTCAATATTATCATCGATGATATCTCCTGGGAACAATACAAGGTCCGGATTTAATGCATTGATGTTCTTCACAAGTTTTTTAGCTTGATTAGCTCCTGAAAGGTCACCAAAATGCATATCTGAAGCCATGACAATATTCAGGCTCTTTTTACCTTCAATCTTTTTCGGAATAGTGATCTCATAATTTCTAACTACTGGTGTAAAAGCATTGTATAACCCATATACAAATAGGCAGGAGACAGTTGTTAATGTAATGATTCCAGCCCATTTTTTTGCTTTTTCCTTCGGAATTTTGGTGTATTTTGTAAAAAACACAAAAAGATTGACAAAAGGCATGAGCAATAAAATATAACAAAAAAAGCCAATCCAAATCCCGCCTATCCATGCTAGGATAGGACTCTCTTCTAAAATCCGTCCGAAAACAAAGGAATAGGATACGAGAACCAATATAAACCAATATAGAAATTTGAGAGGTTTCCGAATACGGATAAACAATGTTAGCCAAACCCAGCCGTTCCAACCTATGTACACTACTAACAAAGTGTAGATAATAAGTACCCCTAAGAAGAAAATCACCATTGATTCCTCTCTTCACTAAGATAATATTTTCTTCCTTTCATTAGACCGTATTTTAGAAAAATTGGCAAGATTTATGTATTTTTCAACATGTATGTCATACTTGTTATTGGTTATAGAAAAAATAAATATATAAAGGAAGAAAAAAGCTTTACCTTCAAATTTTTTACAAAATTCTTTTCCACTATTCTTGGAGATCTTGCGTCTTCTCCATTCGAAATTTACTTCTTAAATGAAAATACTCTTCTCTAATGAGAAGAGTATATATCACTGGATTATACCCAACCTCTGAAGCTTGAGGCCTCGGCAATCTTTTTGATTCCAACCATATAAGCGGCTAGACGCATATCGACCTGGTGAGTCTGTGCAGTTTGATAAATCGTTTCAAAAGAGCGAATCATGACGTTCGCCAGTTTCTCATGGACCTCTTCTTCACTCCAATAGTACCCTTGATTATTTTGAACCCATTCAAAATAGGAAACGGTTACACCACCCGCGCTAGCAAGGATATCAGGTACAAGGAGAACACCACGCTCTGTTAAAATTTTTGTTGCTTCTAAAGTTGTCGGTCCATTTGCTGCTTCCACCACGATAGATGCCTTAATGTTTGCTGCATTTTCAGCGGTTATTTGGTTTGAAATGGCTGCAGGAACGAGAATATCACAGTCTAGTTCTAGTAATTCTTTATTAGTAATTGTATTTGTAAACAACTTAGAGAATGTACCGAAACTGTCTCTACGGTCGAGTAAATAATCAATATCAAGCCCATTAGGGTCATATACGCCCCCATATACATCAGAAACGGCAATGACTTTCGTACCCGCATCATGCAAGAATTTTGCCAAGTAGCTTCCTGCATTACCAAAGCCTTGGATGACTACACGTGCACCTTTTAGTTCAATCCCTTTTTTCTTAACGGCTTCATTAATGCAAATCGTTACACCTTTAGCCGTTGCTGTTTCACGGCCTTGTGACCCTCCTAGTACAATTGGTTTGCCCGTGATGAAACCTGGTGAATCGAATTCACGGAGACGGCTATATTCATCCATCATCCACGCCATAATTTGTGAGTTGGTATATACATCCGGTGCGGGAATATCTTTAGTTGGACCAACTATTTGACTGATCGCCCGAACATAGCCACGGCTTAATCTTTCAAGCTCTCTCATTGACATTTGACGAGGATCGCAAATAATGCCGCCTTTACCTCCTCCATATGGAAGGTTCGTAATGCCGCATTTTAAGCTCATCCAAATAGATAATGCTTTGACTTCTTCTTCATCTACATCCGGATGGAATCGAACCCCACCTTTTGTTGGTCCGACCGCATCATTATGTTGGGAACGATAGCCGGTAAATACTTTTACAGAGCCATCATCCATTCTGACAGGAATGCGAACAGTCAACATTCGAATGGGTTCCTTTAATAATTCAAACATTTCGTCATTATAACCTAATTTTGTTAAAGCTTCTCGAATGACTGTTTGTGTAGAATAAAATAAATTTAAGGATTCTTTTTCTTTTTTTTGTTCTTTTGCCATTTCGTTTAACACTGTCATAGCAGACATGTCAGACACCTCGTAGTTTCCATTATGATTTTTTTATTTTTTATTTCATGGTTAATTGACTGCCCACCCTCAAAGGAGTGGGCAAATTTCATTAAGATAACACTTTTTGAATTCTTTCGAATGCCCAATCGATCTCTTCTTTTGTAATAATTAACGGTGGTGCAAAGCGAATGACTGTATCATGAGTCTCTTTACATAAAAGACCTTCTTCTTTTAATTGTTCACAATATGGTCTTGCTGCTTCATTTAGTTCAACTCCGATAAATAAACCGCGTCCTCTTACTTCTTTGATGACAGGATTTTCGATTGTTTTAAGTTTTTCAATGAAATAGGTTCCTAATTCAAGGGAACGTTCAGCTAGCTTTTCTTCTATAATAACGTCAAGTGCTGCAATGGACACGGCGCAAGCAAGCGGATTTCCTCCGAAAGTGGAACCATGTGAACCTGGGTTAAATACTCCTAAAATATCGGAGTTCGCAACCACGCAGGAAATCGGGAACACTCCACCACCAAGTGCTTTACCTAAAATTAACATGTCAGGGTTAATGCCTTCCCACTCATAAGCAAATAATTTTCCGGTACGACCCAAGCCAGCTTGGATTTCATCAGCGATAAATAAGACTTTGTTATCTTTGCATACATCATAGGCAGCTTTAATGAATCCAGCAGGTGGTATGTTAATTCCTGCCTCTCCTTGGATTGGCTCAATGATAAATGCAGCCGTATTTGGTGTAATCGCAGCCTTTAATGCTTCAAGATCACCAAAAGGTACTAATTTAATTCCTGGAAGCATTGGACCAAATCCACGTTTGTAATCTGGATCAGAGGATAAGGAAACAGCTCCCATCGTCCGTCCGTGGAAGTTTCCAGTACAAGCAATAATTTCTGCCTGATTATCTGGAATACCTTTTACATCATAGCCCCATCTACGAGCCGCTTTTAGGGCAGTTTCGACTGCTTCTGCACCTGTGTTCATTGGAAGAGCCATTTCTTTATTTGTCAGTTTACAAATTTTTTCGTACCAAGGACCAAGTTGGTCATTATGGAAAGCACGAGAAGTTAATGTCACTTTGTCAGCTTGGTCTTTTAAAGCTTGAATGATTTTAGGATGACGATGTCCTTGGTTTACAGCTGAATACGCACTAAGCATATCCATAAAACGATTACCTTCAGGATCTTCCACCCAAACTCCTTCAGCCTTTGAAATTACAATTGGTAGCGGATGATAGTTATTAGCACCGAATTTTTCTGTTTGTTCAATAATTTGAGTCGTTTTCGTTTGAGTCATTGTCATTTTGTTTCCTCCTTTGTTCATCTCATGTGAGGGCTCATTTTATGGCCCTTTGTTATAGCATTTCAGATGTTGTTTTTGCTTGCATATGAAGTAGTAAATAATCAGGTCCACCAGCTTTTGAATCTGTTCCTGACATATTGAATCCACCAAATGGTTGATAGCCGACAATCGCACCTGTACAACCACGGTTGAAATAAAGATTTCCAACATGGAATTCTTCACGTGCACGTTCAATGTGTTCTCGGTTGTTAGAAATAAGGGCACCCGTTAAACCATATTCAGTATTGTTGGCAATCTCCATCATATGGTCGAAATCACGAGCTTTACAGAAAGCAAGAACTGGTCCGAAAATTTCCTCTTGCATAATGCGTGCTTTCTCGTCTACATCTGCAAAAATGGTTGGCTGAATGAAGTAACCTTTTGAATCATCACCTTCACCGCCTGTCATTAATCTGCCTTCTTGTTTACCAATTTCAATATAGCTCATGATTTTATTGAATGCTTTTTCATCAATTACTGGTCCCATATACGTATCGGCATCTTCTGGATTACCAACTGTTAGTGTTTTTGTTAAGGCAACGGCTTTTTCAAGCACTTCATCATACACGTCCTGATGAACGACTGCGCGTGAACCAGCAGAGCATTTCTGTCCAGAGAAGCCAAAGGCTGAATAAACAATGCTTGCTGCAGCTAAATCTAGATCCGCATCTTTATCAACCACTACGGTATCCTTACCACCCATTTCAGCAATCACGCGCTTAATCCAAATTTGTCCTGGATTGATTTTTGCGGCACGTTCATTAATTCGACATCCAACCTCACGCGATCCTGTAAAGGAAATAAAACGTGTTTTTGGATGATCGACAAGATAATCGCCAATTTTTGACCCACTTCCAGGTACAAAATTAAGAACACCATCAGGAAGACCTGCTTCTTTTATTAGCTCAACAAATTTGGCTGCAACCACTGGTGTAGAGTTTGCAGGTTTTAAAAGAACGGTATTACCCGTTACAATTGCTGCAACCGTTGTTCCCGCCATGATCGCCAATGGGAAATTAAATGGTGAAATAATGATTCCAACACCAAGTGGAATATAGTGATATTGATTGTATTCTCCATCACGGCTATTAACTGGGAAACCATCTTTGATTCTTAGCATTTGACGAGCATAAAACTCTAAGAAATCAATGGCTTCTGCTGTGTCTGCGTCTGCTTCTTTCCATGGTTTACCTGCTTCTTTCACGAGATAAGCAGAAAATTCATGCTTACGGCGACGGAGCATGGCAGCAGCTCGGAATAAGATGTTCGCACGATGTTCTGGACGCCATTTTTTCCATGATTCAAATGCCGTTAAGGCTGCCTGCATCGCCTTTTCGGCTAACTCTTGGTCTGCCATGGAAACACGACCAATGATTTCTTCTTTATTTGCTGGATTAATGGAAGTAATTTTTTCTTCAGTGGTAATCTCTTGTCCACCTATGATAATCGGATATTCCTTTCCTAACTGGGATTGTACGTATGCAAGCGCATCTTGAAACGCTTTTTTATTCATTTCATCATTAAAATTAGTAAATGGTTCATGTGTATACGGTTTCACTCGATTCACCCCTAAATTTTGATTCTGCTATAAATAAATGCAAGTTCCGTGCCAAGTTGAAAATCACTGTAAATAAAGGGAAACATAAAAATAAGCGCCAATATTTTTTGCGCAAATTTTTTCATCGTTCAATCATAGCAAAATATTTTTGCGTTTAGACTATTTTCATGTTTTAATAGTTTTAAAAAGTAAGAATAAAGGAATGAACATTCGTGGATAAAATGAATATCGAATATTTACAATACTTAAACCGAATATATAAACGTATATTGGATGAAGTGGATGTCGGTGTTCATGCCGTCGACGAAACCGGCAAAACAATTATTTATAATAAAAAAATGATGCAAATGGAGTCCATGGAGCTACAGGATGTCATGGATAAAAATCTTTTAGATGTATTTATGTTTAAGGATGACCAATCTAGTACACTAGTGAAGGCATTGCAAGAAGGAAAAGAAACAAGAAATGTGAAGCAAACCTATTTTAATAATAAACGGCGAGAAATTACGACTATCAATGATACGATCCCCATTTTTGAAGACGAAAAAATTTGCGGTGCCGTTGAAATAGCCCGTGATGTGACGAAGTTAGAACGCCTAATCAAAGGAAATATGAACCGCAGTGGGACGACAAGGTATACATTTGATAGCATTACAGGGACAAGCCCGGCAATGAAAGAAGTGATCGAAAGTGCTAAGCGGGCAGCTCGGACCTCTTCCTATGTCTTAATCGTTGGAGAAACGGGGACTGGTAAAGAACTTTTTGCTCAAAGCATTCATAATGCTAGCAGTCGTTTTTCAGGGCCATTTATTTCACAAAACTGTGCCGCCCTACCCGATAATTTAATAGAAAGTCTTTTATTCGGAACGAAAAAAGGAGCTTTTACGGGAGCGGTCGATCAACCAGGATTATTTGAACAGGCAAATGGAGGCACATTGTTGCTTGATGAAATTAACTCGTTGAATTTAAATTTGCAGGCAAAACTTTTACGCGTTTTGCAAGAAAAAACGATTCGCCGAATTGGGGATACAAAAGATACACCTGTGGATGTAAGAGTGATTGCAAATATGAACGAAGACCCCATCGATGCGATTACAGAAAATCGCTTGCGAAAAGACTTATATTATCGTCTAGGCGTCGTTACCGTCTTTATTCCACCACTTCGTGAAAGAAAAGAAGATATCCCATTACTAGTAAAAGATTTTATAGAAAAATATAATGAGCGATTCCAAATGAATGTGAAAGGGTTATCCGAAGAAGTGCACCAATCATTTATGGAATATGATTGGAATGGGAATGTACGCGAATTGGAACATATTATTGAAGCAGCCATGAACATAATGATGGATGATGAAGAAATTATTATGTATCCTCACTTGCCATTCCAATACCGCAGCAAAATGCGTAATAAGGAAAGAGTTGCTCCAGCATCAAGTGCGGATACATTCATCAAGGATCGAGCAGATTTGGATATACCACTTAAGCAGCAAATGGAGCTTTTTGAGAAGACCTATATTGAGCATGTATGGAGAAAAAATAACTATAATATTTCCAAGACGGCGACTGTTCTAGGCTTAAGCCGGCAAAGTTTGCAATATCGAATGAAAAAATTAAATATCAAATCATAATAACCAATGTTAATAGAAAAAAGGGGCTGTCAAAAAAGTCCATTTAAGAGAAAAATGAACCCAAATTAAAAACCCAAGAATGTTGATTTAACAGCATTCTTGGGTTTTGCTTTTATAAAGATTTCGGCTGAAATACCACTTTCCGGACAGCCCCTTTTTTGTTTATCCGAATTGCCACACACTGTGTGTTAAGCTGCCATAGCGAAAGCTCCGATGCAATAGCTTAGCTTTTTGTACGTCATCCGCAGCACCCATGGCATAAAATAATGGGATAAAGTGCTCTTTGCCATGTGGAGGTACAGCATATTGTGCATTTGGAGCGAGTGAATCATATTTAAATAAAGAATCTAAATCCCATTGGTGTAGGTGATGGGCAAGCCAGTCTTCAAATTCAAGAGCCCATGGTGTTATTTCCCCATTATCTGCCCAATTTAATGCCATTAGATTATGAGAAGTTCCTCCGCTTGCGATAATAAGTATATCTTTAGCTCTTAGTACGGATAAAGATTTGCCAATTTTATATTGTTCTTGAGGTGTAAGGTTTGGATTGACAGACATAGCTATGACAGGGATATCGGCATTAGGATAAAGTAAGCGTAGAACAACCCATGAACCATGATCTAATCCGCGTTTTTTTTCAATACTAAACGGAATTCCATTGGCTGTAAGTAAATCTTTTATTTCCTTTGAAACATCGTGATTGCCTTTTGCTGGATATTGGATGGTGTACAATGCGGGATCGAATCCGCCAAAATCATAGATAGTGCTATATTGCTCCACCTCACTTACTTGTTGTACTTGTGATTCCCAATGGGCTGAAAATATGACAATCGCTTTTGGCCGGGGTAAATTTCTCCCTAGGTCATTTAAAAAATGTGTGTATTCATTATTTTCAATCGCTAGTAACGGTGATCCATGTGCAATAAAGAATGATGGTAGCATATGTATTCCTCCATTTGATGCATTAATGAAATAGCAGAGATTTCATTTTTTATTGATTAATAATTCTTATGATAATCAAATGAATAAAGCAACAGATTTGGGACGTAGATTACTAATCTTAAATAGGAAATCACTCAATGATTGATTCCAATTGAAAATTATTCTAAATACTCATCACTAAGTATAGGATTTAAATACCTTGCCATTCCAGTCTTAAGCATTTTCAATCCAAATTTCCGATAAAATCCTTCATTACCAGTGGTTGATATTAAATGTACACAAGAAATATGACTAAGTTGATCAAGTAAATACTCCATAATTTTTCACCTATACCTTGCCTTTGAAAATCTCGATGAACAACAATATCATAAATGGCAGCATTAAAAACACCATCTGTCATGGCTCTACCAAACCCAATTATTCTCCCATTAACAGTCACTATTGCGATAACGTTACTTGCTTCAAATACTTGTCTAATTATTTCATTTGTATGTTTCATCCACCCAACCGACTCATAGACTTCTCTCATTTCATCGATATTGGCACTGTCGAAATTATGATGAATTTTTAGATCCATATCTATCCCCCTTTTTTGATTGACAAATTTGTTAAATAAAAGGAGGGACCCTTTGCCTCCGTTCATTTATTCAAAAAAAAAGGGAGTGTATTCACTCCAAATTTAACTAATATTTTCCTCAGTAGAATGAGTCGATTGTAATAACGCTTTTTTGCTTGTTATTTTTGTCAAGTTCGATCTTTTCAGCAGGTAATTTAAATGATCAACGGGCATGGAACCATAGCCTTTACCATCTGCTAGAGTAAATTGAATGGTAATTCCATTATTGGATGTGACCGTCAAGAATTCTGCGGAATTAAAATTTCTTTGAACCTCTTGTGAAATCTGAAACTTCGCACCTTCTTCTATAGGCATTCTGTCTCTCCTTTGAAGTTACTTTTACTTACATTATTCCAAATATTTTCCTGTTCATACATCTTTTTTCAGTGAATCTGCCTATATTAATTTCTAACCTGACCGGTTCCTCGCACAATGGATTTAACAGTCGTGATTGCCTTAAGCCCCATTGGTCCGCGAGCATGTAATTTTTGGGTGCTTATTCCGATTTCCGCCCCATATCCAAACTGTTCCCCATCTGTAAATCGGGTTGAAGCATTATGATACAAAACTGCGGCATCTACTGCTTGGAAAAACAATCGGACATTTTGTTCATTCTCACTAATAATCGCTTCAGAATGCCTTGTTCCGTAACGATCAATATGGTCGATAGCATCAGACACATGTTTGACTAGTTTGACTGCGGCGATTGGAGCCAAATATTCTGTATACCAATCTTCCTCTGTTGCTTTTTTGATATAAGAAAATTGAGCTGATAATGGATCATCCCCTCGCAACTCAACCCCTTTTTCATGAAGCGTATCTAGTAGCTCTCTTATATACGGCCATTTCTCATGGATGAGAATGGTTTCTGCAGCATTACACACAGAAGGACGTTGTAGTTTGGCATTGACCGCAATATTGATCGCCATATCCCGTTCGGCAGTATCGTCAATGAAAACATGACAGTTCCCCACTCCTGTTTCTAAAACAGGCACAGTCGCATTTTGCACAACTGACTGGATCAAGCCAGCTCCTCCACGAGGTATAAGGACATCCAAATATTGATTCAGTTTAAACATTTGCGTAGCTGTTTCACGACTAGTATCTTCTAAAAGCTGTATAGCTTCTGCGGGTATTGAGGTTCCCTCAAGGGCACTTTGCATTACTTGAACTAGCGCTTTATTTGAATGAAGAGCAGAAGTACTGCCTCTCAACAAAACCGCGTTTCCAGCTTTTAAACAAAGAGTAGCTGAATCAACGGTTACATTTGGACGTGCCTCGTACACCATACCAATGACACCAAGAGGGACACGAATGGTTTGAATTTGTAAACCATTTGGCCTTACCCATTCATCAATGATTTCACCAATTGGATCTTGAAGGGAAACAACTTGACGAATTCCATCAATGATTTGTTCGATGCGTGTTTCAGTAAGTAGTAATCGATCCAGAAGTGCTTCTGATAATCCATTACTTTTACCAGCTTCGATATCCTTCCTATTTTCATCAAGAATCCAATCCTTTTCATTGGCAATCTGTTCAGCTATTTTCAATAATGCAGCATTTTTTTCCTCTGTTGAAAGAATCGATAATCTTTTGGCAGCTGCTTGGAGTTTTCTTGCTTTTTCTATAAGTTCACTCATTTCATTTATTCCTCCTTTAAAATGACCCAATTATCTCTATGAATGACTTCTGCTCGATTATTAATAGAATAAGATTTTGATTGTTCGCTAGGCAGCCCTTTCACCTTTACCAAATCTTTTGAAGAAAAATAGATTTGTCCTTTTCCGATGGTTTTTCCCTTTTGATTGCGAACCTCTACTACATCTAAGGCGTCGAAGTCTCCAATGACATTCGTTACACCAACTGGCAACAAGCTTTTTCCTTTTTTCACAATTGCATTCTCTGCACCATCATCAATTTCAATAATTCCACCTATTTGAGAATGATAGGCAATCCACTGTTTTCTCATTTGCATTTGTGACTGAAAAGGAGCTCCAATATAGGTTCCATCTCCTTTTCCTGCCAAAATCTCCACCAATTTTTCTCTCCCATGGCCAGTACCAACAAATACACTGACACCGAGGGAAAGAGCTTTCTTGGCAGCCAACAATTTGGACTTCATTCCACCAGTACCAACCGTTGATCCGCTCCCTCCCGCTGCTTCGAGGAGTTGATCAGAAATCTCTGGAATAAATTGATATTTCTTAGCTGTCTTTGATTCCTTTGGATTCCCATCATAAATACCATTAACATCTGTCAATATGATGAGTGCATTTGCATGCAAAAACCCGCTTACTAATGCTGAGAGCATATCATTATCCCCGAATGTTAGTTCTTCTATTGAAACAGAGTCATTTTCATTGACAATAGGGATTGCTCCTCGATGTATAAGCTCTGTCATTGTTGAATAAAGATTTTGAAACCGAGTTCTGCTATAAAAATCTTCTCTCGTTATCAGTATTTGAGCAGGGACAATATGATATTTTTGAAAAAGTTGATTATAATGCTGCATCAACAGCCCCTGTCCCACGGCAGCGGCAGCCTGTTTACCTGAGGTTGTTTTGGGTCGTATTGGATATCCAAGTGTCCCAAAACCTGCAGCAACCGCACCAGAAGAGATGAGGATTACCTCATGCCCTTGTTCTCTTAAATAAGCGATTGCCTCAACATGGTCTCGTATCTTTTCTTCTGAAATAGTTCCCATATCAGTTGTAAGCGAGCTACTTCCAATTTTTACAACCACTAGTTTCTTCATACTAAACCCTTCTTATTTCTAAAAATATAAAAAAACGACTCTTCCGTCCTATTAAACTAAGGACGGAAAGTCGTTTCCGCGGTACCACCTTATTTGGTGCCAAGCACCCACTCGAACCCATAACGCAGGTTGACGGCTTATGTTTGCATAAGCAGCTTTTTTAAGGGTAGGTTCAATTATCTTCCCGTGAGAAACCTTCCAGCCTTTGGGTTTCACTCTCTTGCACGTTTCAATAATTTACTAGTCCCTTACCATTCACACATATAATTTCTTATGATTATCTTAGGAAAAAAGGGAATTGTCAATATAATTTTTAGAAAATTTAAAGTAATCATTCAAGATAACCCTATTACAAATCTGCAAAACACTCTTTGCTGCAATGATGGTATGATTACCCTGATCATAAAGAAAGAGCACTTGTATTAATACGATTACAAGTGCCCTAGCAAAGATTATTTGATTTGATTGAGTGCCTCTGTCAGTGTCTTTACTAAGAAATTCAAATCCTTTTCCTCGATATTTAATGGTGGGGCAAGGGTTAGAACATTATTGTAACCCGCAACAGTGGCACCATTTTTACCTATGATGATTCCATTATCTTTACATATAGCTATTACCTGATTAACGAGACGAACATCAAGAGGTTCTTTCGTTCCCTTATCCTTTACCAATTCAATACCGATTAAAAGCCCCTTCCCGCGGACATCACCGACATATGGATGCTCCTGTAATAGGGTTTTCAATTCATTTAATACCTTCTCGCCCAACTCTCTCGAACGCTCAAACAAGTTTTCTTTTTCCATAATTTCTAAGTTTTTCAGTGCTAATGCACAGGCGGCTGGGTTTCCTCCAAATGTATTCACATGACGGAAATAGTCATATTCCTCTGTACCCTTAAAAGCATCATAAATCTCTTTACGTACGGCAGTTGCAGAAAGTGGTAGGTAGGCACTGGTTATACCTTTTGCCATTGTAATAATATCTGGCTTGACACCATAGTTCATAAAACCAAATGGTTTTCCTGTTCGTCCAAATCCGCAAATGACCTCATCCACAATGAGGAGTGCCCCATGCTTCTTACATACTGCTTCTGCAGCTTTCATATATCCATCTGGAGGAACAAGGATCCCACCGCCAGTAATGATCGGTTCCATGATCATGGCTGCAATGGTTTCACTCAGTTCCCATGTCATTGTCCGATCAATTTCTTGTACCGATGATAATTGCATTGGATCTGAAACATTCGTATCATCTCTGTACGAGTCTGGTGGTGAAACATGAATAAATCCAGGGGCGAGTGGTTCATATTTATACTTCCGCTGGGCCTGGCCAGTGGCGGCTAATGCCCCCATGGAGTTACCGTGATAGGCACGGTAGCGTGATACAATTTTATAACGTTGATAATCGCCTTTTTGCTGATGGTATTGTCGGGCTATTTTGAAAGCTGTCTCATTTGCTTCAGAACCACTGTTTGAGAAGAAGATGACATAATCGTCACCAAGCATTTTATTTAGTTTTTCTGCCAGCTTAATTGCTGGAATATGGCTTTGAGATAAAGGAAAATAGGCCATTTCCTTCAACTGCTCGTAGGCAGCATCAGCAAGCTCCGTTCTTCCATAACCAACATTCACACACCAAAGCCCTGCCATCGCATCTAAATAACGTTTGCCATCCACATCAGTTACCCAGGATCCTTCTGCTCTTTCCGCGACAATCGTAGCCTTTGGATTATAAGGCTTCATCGAATGCCAAACATATTTCTCATCCTTTTCTAATAGCGTATCTTGAAATCGTTCCGTTTGAACCATCCTTTCTCCCTCCATTTACCATTTAATTGGTTACAGGTGCCTGTCACCATTATTACCATTGATATGCAAGGAAGTTTCAAATATTTATGCATCAAATCTCGAGGTAATCATTTTCTTTTTGGTGTAGAAATTAACCCCGTCTTTACCATTGACGTGGAGATCGCCATAGAAGGAGTCTTTCCAACCTGAGAATGGGAAGAACGCCATAGTGGCAGGGACACCAACATTGATGCCTAGCATACCAGCATCAGCCTCTTCACGGAATTTTCGGACGGCTTTTGCATTGTTGGTATAGATCGTAGCTCCATTCCCATATCTGGATTTACGAATATATTCCAAGCCCTGGTCTAAATTTTCCGCCCTTAGTAGACTTAATACCGGAGCGAAAATCTCTTCTTTCGCAATTGTCATATCCGGGGTGACATGATCAAAGATGGTTGGGCCAAGGAAGTTTCCTTTCGGATGATCATCCATTTCCTTCCGCCCGTCCCGAATTAATTCGGCCCCTTCGGCAATTCCTTTCTCAATATAACCAAGGACTTTATCTCGATGCTCTTTGCGGATTACCGGTGTTAGAAGCACTTCCTCTTCCATGCCATTACCAATGATTAATTCATCGGCTTTTTTCTTTAATGCTTGGACAAACCGTTCATTATCACCAATAATAACGACTGCGCTGCAGGCCATACAACGCTGGCCAGCACTACCGAAAGTAGAACTAATAATATGTTGAACAGCTTTATCCATATCAGCATCTGGCATAACGATATGGTGATTTTTCGCGCCAGACAGTGCTTGCACTCGCTTACCTTCCTTAGCTGCACGCTCGTATACATACTTAGCAACTGGTTGTGATCCAACAAAGGAAATCGCGGCAATATCTTTGTGCTCAATCAAACCATTCACGACATCATGAGCACCATGAACAATATTTAAAACTCCCTTAGGTGCACCTGATTGTGTGAACAACTCTGCTAGACGATTGGCTAAAATAGGAGTACGCTCGGATGGCTTTAACACAAATGTGTTTCCACACGCAATGGCAAGTGGGAACATCCATAATGGGACCATCATCGGGAAATTGAAAGGTGTAATCCCACCAACAACCCCTAATGGATAGCGAAACATTTCAGAATCAATTCCTTCTGCAATACCACTTAATGATTCACCCATCATTAATGTTGGCGCTCCGCACGCAAATTCCACACATTCAATACCGCGTTGCACTTCGCCATACGCTTCTTTGTAAGCCTTTCCATTCTCCTGAACGATCAACCTTGCCAATTCCTCGTGATTTTCTGTTAACAGGTGATGGAATTTATAAAGGATTCTTGCTCTTTTTGGAACAGGCACATTTTTCCAAGTTTGAAAAGCTTCTTTTGCAGCGGCTACGGCGAGATCCACATCTTCCTTAGATGAAACAGGAACCTTGGTTAATACTTCATTAGTTGCAGGATTTGGAACATTTAATGTCTGACTGCTGTGTGCGCTTACCCATTCTCCATTAATAAAATTCTTTAATACTGCCGTTTCGCTTTTTGTCACGCTCATGTTTCATCCTCCTATTTTCATTCATATATTGATAGGTTTAATACCATTATCTATTAATCACCTTTCGCATTCATTAGACACAATGTAAAAAGTCTCTCATTAATTCTTACACATTCTGAATATAGGTTCAGAAATTTAAAAATTATATCTTATTATTGAGCCTGATTCATTCTGTCTAGATTCGAAGCAGCTAAATAATCATGGACCAACAACATAAATTCAATAGCTACCCGTTTTTCCCGTTCCATAAAATCGGCACCAAGAAGATTTTCTAGTTTTTGTAGACGATGATAGAGGGTTTGTCTGACAATATAAAGCTTGTTGGCGGTTTCTTGTTTTGAGCCATTACATTCTAAATAGGCTTTTAATGTTTCTAAAAGTTTTGCATTATACTTTAAATCATATTGGATTACTGGCTGGAGATATTCAGATGCTAATTCCTGCAGATCGGTTTGCTTGCTAAGTTGTGAAATGAGTCGATATAAATGAAGATCTTCATAAAAATAATATGTTTGCATATTCGTCATTTTTTGCTGAATCCGTAATGTTTCCTTTGCCGTCTGAAAACTTTTATGCAGATCGTTAAGTGAATCAGTAAATTTTCCAGCAGCGATAAAAAATTTATTCGGAAATTGTTTACGGATGAACTCAGAATCTTCTATTGAAACGATTGCTTTTTTTATTCGATCTTTCATATTCTTTTTTCCGCGCTGGTTTAGTAGAATAAAAGTTAATTCATACCTTTTCTCGACAAAGAACACGATAAAACCATTTTGTTCAAAAACGGAGCGCAATACTAACTTTAAATAGGTGACATCAGGAAAGGACTTTTCATTGACAGGAAATAGCTTCGTGATGAGGACTGTTGCCTGGTTCGATTTGGATTTACAGCCGTGTTCTATTAAATAGTCGGAAATTTCTTCGAGCGTATGTTCACCTGCCAACCAGCCGTGAAGCCACTCAAACTCATTAACTCGCTTTTTTTCTTCGGTATACAATTCTCTTAATAAATGCTGAGCTAATGCCGTTGCCGTACGGTCTAGAATGAGTAAATCATATTCACTAATGGGAATGTCCTTAGAATAGATGGCTAATTCCCCGTAATCTTGACCAAATAGATCAATGGGCGCAATAGCAAAATGATGATTAGGTTGTTTTTTCGCTCTTTCTAATTGCTCGATGATTGAAGCTTGTTCGTGCAATGGTAATTCCGGAACGAATTCATAAGCCTGATTTTTAAGTCGGAATATGATTTGAACGTCTAATGCTGAAAATATAAATTGAAGAATATCTTCATACGATTCTATGGTCAGCAACCTTTTATTAAGTCGTTGGGAATAATTTTCTAAATCTGATATCTTTTGATACTGTTGATTAATAATGACGGAATGTATGTCTTGGGTAATTTCAACAAACGGGACTTGGTGCTGAAAAATAATAATAGGAAATTGATGTTCGTTGGCTATATGAATTACCTCATCAGGAATGGTCGTTAAATAGGTTCCTAATTCAATACAAAGGCCAGCTGCATGGTGTTCGATAAACTCTTTCACCATGGAAACAAATAAATCCGGATTATCTTTCCAGGCAACACCGGTAGAGAGAATTAACTCCTGCCCCTTTAATAAGTTTCGAATACTTGTCACTTCAACGACGTGGACCCATTTCACGATCCGCTCCATTCCATGATGACCAGCAATCACACTAGCATTTTCAAAATGATTTCGCTTTAATATATCAACAATTTTTAGCTGAAATTGTTCTTTCATTCACCTATTTCCCCTTTTGACTTTATGTATCATGGCTTTTTGCTACTAATAAATCGAATTTAGTCAGCCTTACGAAAAAGGATTGGCTTTCTACCAATCCTTTTTCAACTTTTTATGTCCGTTGCTTCTGTTGGATTAAAAGACTGGAAAAATATTTTCTAGCATTGGCATTTCCAATCAATAACGTTTCCGTCACTTTCCCATTCGGATGGACAAAATCTACCGTAGCTCCATTCAAATGTTCCTTTACGTTTGAGATTAAATAACCTTTTTGGATAAAATAATCAATTTTATCCCTTTCTTCTAAGTATTGTTGATATTCAGACATCAAACTCCTCCTCTCCATTAATATAAATCCAGATTATTGGGGATATCTTCGACCACTTCTTCTACGACGTTATTTTCTTCAATCATCCAGTCACGTCCTACAGAAATACCTAAATATTTCTCGTCACTTGGATCTTCCAGTTCTGCTTGCCGGTATTTTTTAAACCACCAATACTTCCCAAGGAAGTAATAGACGGCACCACCAACTATAAAACCAACAACGAATCCGTATTCTGGTACGAAATAAGAAGCAATTGCCCCGATCGCCCAGGCAGTAAACCCAGCCACATTCACTCCATGGAAATATTTAAACTGTCCATGTAACTCATACAACTCTGGCACGTTCACTCTTCTTTTGCGAATTAAATAATAATCAGCAAATAAAATTCCAACGATGGCTGATAAGATGCCACCAACAAAAAGGAGAAATGGAATGATGATATCAAATAATCGCCATGGTTGAACCACCGTTCCAATAATGCCTGCAGTGATTACTCCGGCCCAGAACGGAAATTTCGGACCACCCACATTGGAAAATATGGTGGCAGCCGGCACAACATTCGCTGCCGTATTGGTCGACCACTGAGCTAATACAACCATTAATAATAAGATTACTAGAATAAATCCTCCCGCAGACTCCTGCAATGCAACAACTGGGTCATAGTTTAATACCGCAATATAAGAAACTGCCCCGATGATGATCATAAAAGTCTGGGTTAATGGCATAGCAACTAAATTTCCAATTAATGAACTCTTGTTCCGTTTAAACCAATTCTTTTCATTTGCCGGTGCTTTAATAAATCGGGATATGGATGGTATATCGGCACTTAGAGTCGCCCAAAATCCCATATTTGCAAATATAACAACCAAAAATGCAGTAAAGGCCTCCATCCCTGATACAGGGTTTTCTACCCAACTCCACACTTGTCTTCCTTCAGCAGCCGCTTGATCTGAAAGGGATACATACATCCACAACGAAATAAGCAAGATGATTGGAGCAGCTAAATCAGCAAAACGTTCAATGGATTTAATCCCAAGTGCTGTATTAACTAACTGGACGATGGCGAAAATGAGGAAACAAATGAACCAATTGTTAAATCCAAATAATAAATCTAAAATGCCATTCATTGCGGTTGCACCGAAATAGGTGTTAATTCCAAACCACATGGATGCCGTTACGCCACGGGTGATGGAAGGAATATGTGTCCCAATCGTCCCAAATGGGGCTCTCATGTATACGGGGAAAGATAGTCCGTGTTCAATTCCAATATCAGCAATTAATGAAATGAAAAACCCGATAGCCAAACTTCCAATAATTGTTGCCAATATCACCCAAGGTAAGGATAAAGTCATTACCCCTGATCCACCAATGGCAAAGGTTGCAAGAACGACAACCATTCCAACCCACATAAAGGAATATCCTAGTTTTGTAATTTTCCTATCTTTTTGAGCAATGGGTAGTAAATCAGGGGATTTTAAATGGTTTTTTTTCATGTGAACACTCCATTTCGGTTAAATTTTTTAGATTAAAATCCAAAATTCAAACAACCGACAATAACTTTTATTTCATAAGTGTAGACTGTCTCATAAAAAGGACTGATTTGACATGAATTTAAGAATGTATCTTTTAGTGCCCTTCGCGTTTGAGACAGTTTAGGAGTGGTTCAATATTAAGTGTGGAGCTGCCTGAATGAAATTAGATAGATAGGGTTTGATTTTGAGTTAGCTGTGAATTCACATTGTATTTCGCTCTCTTTAAATATTGTCCGGAACCTGGTTTTCCGACAAATTGTTTGTCACGAACAACAAATTCGCCACGAACCAGAACAGATACCGGCTCTCCAGTCACCTTCATGCCTTCGAAAGCATTGTAATCGACAGCCATATGATGAGTTTCAGCAGAAATGACTCGCTCAATATTTGGATCAAAGATGACAAGGTCTGCATCGGCACCTACTGCAATTGTTCCTTTTTTAGGGAAAAGACCAAACAGTTTCGCAATACGAGTTGAAGTAATGTCGACAAATTGATTGAGACTAATTCTTCCCTTTTTCACACCCTCTGAGAATAAAATGGTTAGACGGTCTTCAATAATTGGGCCGCCATTAGGAATTTTTGTGAAGTCACCCCGGCCCAGTTCCTTTTGTCCTTTAAAATCAAAAGAGCATTGGTCAGAGCCAAGAGTCTGTAACTGCCCAGTTTTTAAGGCATTCCAAAGGACATCCTGATTCCATTTTTCTCTAAGTGGCGGTGACCAAACATATTTGGCTCCTTCAAAATTTGGTTTTTCCAAATAACTTTGATCAAGCACCAAATATTGTGGACACGTTTCACCCCAGACGTCGTATCCTTTTTTACGGGCTTCGGCAATCTTTTCAGCGGCTTCTGCGCAGGAAACATGAACAACATAGAGCTGAGAATTGGCTAAACCAGTAAAATGGGCTGCCCTCCCCGTGGCTTCACCCTCCAACTCCGGCGGTCTTGTTAAAGCATGGTAGATCGGGTCTGTTTTCCCTTCTTCCAGTGCTTTTTTCGTTAAGTAATCAATGACATCGCCATTTTCCGCATGAACCATAACTAATGCACCTAATTCTTTTGCCGTTACTAGGGTTTTGAATAATGTTTCATCATCCGCTTGGAATACATTTTTGTACGCCATAAAAACTTTAAATGAAGTAATCCCTTCTTCCTCAATCACTTGTGGAAGCTCTTTAAGGACATTATCATTGATTTCACTAATCATTAAGTGGAATCCGTAATCAATTACAGCTTTATCCTTCGCCTTCTCATGCCAAGTTTGGATAGCTTTTTTTAACGGTTCTCCTTTGTTCGTTAAACAAAAATCAATTACGGTTGTGGTTCCGCCAAAAGCTGCTGCAATGGTTCCAGATTCAAAGTCATCTTTTGTCACGGTACCACCAAATGGCATATCTAAATGAGTGTGGGGGTCAATTCCACCTGGAAAAACGAGACATCCTTTTGCATCAATGATTTCAGCGCCGACAGCTAACAGGTTTGAACCAATTTGGGTGATTTTTCCGTCCTCGATTAATAGTTCAGCTTCAAATGTATCTGTTGCGGTAACGATTGTTCCATTTTTAATAATTTTTTTCATTCCTTATTCCCTCCTAACCATTAATTTGTTACGTCTACATTGCATGTCAATGAACCGTTTAGGGCAGCTTGCCGCTCATTCCATGTCATTGGAGGTAGTTCCCTCGGCACTTCAATCATGTCAATCGCACCATCCACAGGACAAACAATCGAACATAAATTACATCCAACACAATCTTCTTCCCGGACTTTCAGATAGCTTTTTCCATTTGCGTCTGTCAGCATGTCAATACACTGATGGGAGGTATCTTCACAGGCAATATGACATTTATTACAGTTAATACAGACATCTGTATTAATCCTAGCGACAATATTATAATTAAGGTCCAAATCGCCCCAATCTGAATATTTTGGAACGGATTTGCCAACAATGTCTGAAACGGAAGCAATGCCTTTACTGTCCAAATAATTGCTTAGCCCTTCAATCATATCCTCGACGATGCGGAAACCATGATGCATAGCTGCGGTGCACACTTGAACACCCGTAGCACCCATCAGCATGAATTCAACCGCATCCTTCCAATTGGAAATTCCGCCAATTCCAGATATTGGAACATTGACATTCGGATGTCTTGCACATTCGGCCACCATATTTAGAGCAATCGGTTTGACTGCCGGACCGCAGTAACCACCGTGAGCCCCTTTTCCAGCCACATGTGGGATCGTGTTCCAAGTGTCCAAGTCGACACCCATCAGCGAGTTGATCGTATTAATCAAACTGATCGCATCTGCACCGCCATTACAAGCCGCTTCCGCAGTTGCTGTAATATCGGTAATATTGGGGGTTAATTTGACAATAACAGGGGTTTTGGCCACCTCTTTCACCCAATATGTTTGTTTCTCTACTAATGCAGGTACTTGACCGGACGCTGCTCCCATTCCCCGTTCAGCCATTCCATGTGGGCAACCAAAGTTTAATTCAAGTCCGTCTACTCCTACGTCCTCGACTCGCTTAACAATTTCATGCCATTTTTCCTGCTTTGGTTCGACCATAAGTGAAGCAATGATGGCATGGTTAGGAAATTTCTTTTTCGTTTCATAAATTTCTTTTAAGTTCACGTCCAATGGGCGGTCAGTAATCAGTTCAATGTTGTTAAAACCAGCGACTCTTTGACCGTTAAAACTTAAGGCTGCAAAACGGGAACTTACATTCAAAATTGGGTCCCCTAGTGTTTTCCACACAGCTCCTCCCCAGCCTGCTTCAAAAGCACGCTGTACCTGGTAACCAGAGTTTGTCGGTGGTGCGGATGCAAGCCAAAATGGGTTAGGTGATTTGATACCTGCTAGATTAATTCGTAAATCAGCCATTCCATTTCCCCCTTTTCCAATCTCTTTAATTCTTTACGTTTCATCATTTTAGTTCACCGTTCCAACAGCTGAATATTGCTTATGAATGGCATAAGCAACCTCTTTTCCTTGCTGTGCTGCTGTTACAACCATCGCTTCCCCTTTACCTTTGCCAAAAATAATGTCTCCACAGGCAAACACTTTTGGATTGGAAGTTTGCATCGTTTCCTTATCTACCTTTACCACCCCTCCATCATGTTCAAGACCAAGCTGTTCAATTAGTGGCAAATGTCTTGTTTGACCGATGGCTTTAATCACCACATCAACTGGAATAATATGCTCTGAACCTTTTACTGGAACTGGACGACGGCGACCATCTGCATCAGGATCACCTAACTTCATTTTTAAACACTCAATTCCGGTAACTTTGCCATTTTCATCACCGATAATTCTTTTTGGTGCCGTTAACCAACGGAATTCTACTCCATCTTGTTTAGCAAATTCATATTCAAAGTCATATGCCGTCATTTCTTCGGCAGTTCGCCGGTATAAAATTTTTACGTTTTCCGCACCCAATCGAACCGAACACGTTGCACCGTCAATCGCGGTATTACCGGCACCGATCACAGCCACTCGCTTGCCGATAAAATCAAACGATAATGGGCGTTCTTTAGTGGACTTTACAAAATCAATGGCATCATAAACCCCTTCAAGTTCCTCTCCATCAATGCCGAGGTTAGGAACATGCCCCATACCGGCAGCCAAAACGATTCGGTCAAAACGATCTAACAATTCTTGAACTGGTATGTCCTTTCCGACAGCTGTATTTGTTCGAATTTTTACATTTAGTTTCTTCACTTGTTCCACTTCCCATAAGGCAATTTGTTGTGGCAACCTGAAAGAGACGATTCCATAAGTATTTAATCCTCCAGCCTTTTCGGCTGCTTCGAAAATGGTGACATCATAGCCTAATCTGGCAAGCTCTCTCGCAGCAGATAACCCTGCCGGCCCACCGCCGATTACCGCTACAGTTTTACCATTAGATGGTCCTGGTTCAAAAAGTGTTTTTTCATGTTGGATTGCCCAATCTGTGGCATATCTTTGCAAATGGCCAATCATGATTGGTTTGGTAGAATGGTTAAGGACACAAGCTCCTTCGCAAAGCTCTTCTGTCGGACAAACTCTTGCACAGCTTGCACCGACGGGGTTAGATGACAGAATGGTTTTAGCAGATCCTAGCAAGTTTCCTGAGGCAATTTTTTTAATAAAAGTAGGAATATCGATGCCTGTTGGACAGGCTTTGATACAGGGGGCATCATAACAATAGAGGCAACGATTCGCTTCTTCTAATGCTTCCCGGTTTGTTAGACCAGGCTCGACCTCTTGAAAGTTCCTTTTAAGGTCGGTTAATGAGATTCGTAGGTTTTTTTCATTAGCCAATAAAAACCCTCCTTTTATAGTAATAGTCAATTAGATTTATATAATTGAAAGCGCTTCATTTATTTAATACTTAAATACAACCCCCTTTTTCGGAAATATTAACAGAAAATTCTGCATTTAAATCTATTTTACAGTGTAATAGGTAGTTGAACACCTGACAACCTGTAAAATCATCGAACCAATAAATTAACCATTATGTAAAAAGTAAAAAAAATAGTCTATTCGGGATTTTATTTTCTGAATTATTTATAAATTTACCATAAACTTTTAAAAAAATTTGTAAAAAAATAGCGAGATCTTTCATGATCTCACTATTTTTTTATACTTAGTCTGTAATTCTATGAATATCTTTATATGAATGAAAGTGTTGTTTTATTTAGCAGATAAGTAAGCAAAAAAAGTTTTCGACAGATTCCTTGAAATTTATTGTTTGATGACAGTTTGACTAATAAAATGGTAAATCTGAATACTACTATTCTTGGTTTTCATTTTGATAATACTTCGATAGTTCAATAATCATCGCTCCCATTCTTTCAAGGTCAGGAACAATGATATTCTCTACACCTTCTTCTTTTAACGCCTCTGCCGTTACTTTTCCTACAGCCGCTGCCACTACCGTTTGACGATTAAAAATTTCACTAATCTCCTGATGAATCCCTTTTTTTCGTGCATAGTTAAATAGGGAATGAACTTGAGTCGCTGTTGTAAAACAAACTGCATCACAGTTGTTTTGCAATAACTCTTTCAACAATGACTCCACTATTTCCTCTTTCGGTTCAATATGGCGATATGGAAGAATTTTATGAACCTTTGCTCCTCTACTTTTGAAAAATTGAGTAAGTGCAGCAGCTTCTTCCCCATGTAGCTGGATCATGACTTTACCATTCGTAAAATCAACATTTCCAAGTGATTGAGAGAATCCTTTAGTCGTTCCATCTTCAGAAACTGCAGCAGGCACAATCCCTAATTTCTTTAAGATAGCTAACGTTTTATATCCCCTTGCTGCTGTCTTCGCTTCGAATACTCTTTTTAAAAACGAATCCTTTAGACCCAGTTTCTCTGCTATTTCTACAAGTGCTTCCGTGCCCATTCCGGTTGTGAATACTACCCAATCTGCCCCTTGTTCAACAAATTGAACTAAGTCCGGCTCCACTTCCTTCTCTGCAAAAAACACTGTACCTTGCAAAGGACGGTGGAGAGGGATTCCTCCCTGTCTTTCTATCAATTGGCTAATTTCCTCTATTTTACGTGAACCGCAAAAAGCTATTTTTCTTCCAGCTAACCTTTTATGCATTCGTCATACCTCACTTTATAAATACTTTAGTCCTAATCCTACCATTTCCTTTACGATTTGAAAGCCCCTTCCCCATTATTTTTTCATAAAAAATAGAGGCGTTCCAATCCGCCTCTACTTCTCTAATTTTCTGCTAACTTTGCTGTTGTTACATTTTTCGTAGCTGGTTTCATTTCACCAGGGTCTTCAGCTTGTTTTGCCCGTTTAATAAAGATTGCTAAAACAATGGCAACAGCAGCGATAAAGGTTGAAATTAAGAATGAATAGTTAATACCTTCTAACATGGCTTTCATGGCAATTTGTTGCTTCATTTGAGCAATTACTTCCGGTGTCGGTTGTTCTGTCATGTGTCTCATTGCTTCTTCACCAAGTGCCTTTGCTTCTGATTCTGTCCGATTGGACATAATTGTCACTAATAGCGCTGTTCCAATTGCACCTGCAACTTGGTTTAAAGTATTGTTCATGGCAGTACCGTGTGGATAAAAGCGGGCCGGTAATTGGTTTAACCCGTTAGTCGAAACTGGCATCATGACCATAGACATTCCAAACATGCGGATCGCATGAAGGGTAACCAAGTACGCATAACTAGTATCCATTGATAATTTACTAAAATAGTACGTCGTCACTGTCATTATGGTTAAGCCAGTAAGCGCTAATGGACGGGCACCAATTTTATCAAAGATTTTACCAGTAATAGGTGACATAAAGGCCATAACTAATGCCCCTGGCAATAGCATTAACCCTGCATCCATAGGGGTAATACCACGGATCGTTTGAACATAAATTGGGAGCAAAAGCATACCTGAAAACATAGCCATATTTACGACCATCGCAATGGCTGATGATAAAGCAAACATAGGGTATTTATAAATGCGAAAGTTTAGCAATGGTTGTTCTTGATTTAGCTGTCTTAAAATAAATACGATTAAGGATATAGTACCGATGATAATGGTTCCGTAAACATAAGGACTATCCCATCCTTTATTACCCGCAGAACTAAAACCATAAAGAATGCCACCAAAACCGACACTTGATAATAGTAGTGATAATACATCCAAACGGATGTCTACCTTTTCTTTTTTATCCTTTAATAAGAAAAAGCCAATGATTACCACAGCCGCGGCAATTGGCGTAACGAAATGGAACAACATTCTCCAGTCGTAATGTTCAATAATCCAACCTGACAAAGTAGGACCAATGGCAGGTGCAGCCATTAAGATAAGACCGAAAACCCCCATAGCTGCTCCTCTTCGTTCAACAGGGAAACTAACAAGCATGACATTCATTAATAGCGGCATCATGATCGCAGAACCCGCCGCCTGAATCATCCTGCCTGTTAATAGAAGCGGAAAAGCATGAGCAAATCCTGCTAAGATCGTACCAAATGTAAATAAACCCATAGCGGCCAAAAATATATGACGAACAGAATATTTTTGAATTAAATAAGCGGTCGCAGGGATTAAAATTCCGTTTACCAACATAAAACCGGTCGTCATCCATTGGACTGTGGAAGCATCAATATCCAGGTCCTTCATAATTGAAGGTAAAGCAATATTTAGTAACGTATTATTTAAAAACGCAATAAAAGCACCGACCATTAGTACAGCAATAATTCCATAAGGCGGGCGATTCGTTTCTTTTATAGAATTCCCCATTTAAATTCCTCCTTAAACTTATTGTTCAATTTTTTATACCCCTGTTACATACTTTCCTATAATATACCCGCTGTTCAATATTTGCAATAGAAAAATCTTCAATAAATAAAGGTTTGTCTTGCCAGAAAATTTAAGATACTATATTTTTATACTGATAGTACAAATGAAAAACAAGGTGATTAAATGAATGATCGCAAGCAGCATGTAGTCAAGATGGCTCATGAATTATTTATTAATAAAGGATTTCAGGCAACATCCATTCAAGATATCTTGGATTATAGTGGTATTTCAAAAGGGACCTTTTATAATTATTTTTCTTCCAAAAATGAACTATTAATGGCCATTTTCAAAACCATTTATAAAGATTTAGAAAAAAAGAGGAATGAACTTCTTATTGGTCAAGATCGGTCTGATATCGAAATTTTTATTAAACAAATTGAAATGCAATTAATGACGAATCGAAAAAACAGATTAATTCCCCTCTTTGAAGAAGTCATGGTTTCAAAAGATACGGAACTAAAAAAATTTCTTGAACAAGGCAAGTTAAGAAATATTCAATGGATTTATCATCGTTTAATTGATATATTTGGTGAGAGTAAGAAACCTTATTTATTAGACTGTGCGATTATGTTCATGGGAATTCTTCGTGAAAACATAAAATTTAATCGTCTATACAATGAATCAAGTGCCAATATTAGTCGAATTGTTCGTTATTCAGTAAATCGGTTAGTAAATATGGTTGCTGACCTATCAGAAAATAAAGAACAATTACTTCAGCCGGAGCTTGTAGAAAGCTGGTTTCCCAATTGTAAAAAACAACACCATGATTTGAACAAAAAGATACACAACATCATTTTTTTACTAAAAAATAATATTGGCTCAGATAAAAACCATATGAAAGCGAAAGAACTTTTGGAATTTATTGAAGAAGAGTTATTTGGTACGAAAAGTCCACGGAAATTTTTAATTGGAAGTGCGATTCTTTCTTTAAAAACCGAACATGAAGATGAATGGGGGAAGGATCTCTCCCAATTAGAACAATTATTAGAAGAATATTTTAAGCTGATCAAAGACTAAAACCCCTAAATGGGGTTTCTTTATTTAGATGAGAAAGTATAGTATAGTTTTCGAGAATTGTCTAGCTCCAGCCCCCTAGCGGCTAGTATCCTTCGGTCTCCGCCCTACGATAAGTCAACATCGAATCGCTTTCGGCTCTTCGTGTTTCCTTTATCTCAGTTGGTGAGCACCACAAGGAATGCTTCGGCAGCATCAACATCGCACGACCGAAAGCGTTAGCTTTTGGGAGGAAGCCATACGCCGCTGACCAGGGTGCTTCCGCTTTTCTAAAATCATAAGAAATTATCTTTTGACTTTGATAACTGTCTAGCTCCAGCACCCTAGCGTCTAGTGTCTTTCGGTCTCCGCCCTACGATAAGTCAACATCGAATCGCTTTCGGCTCTTCGTGTTTCCTTTATCTCAGTTGGAGACCTCCAAGCCATACGCCGCTGACCAGGGTGCTTCCGCTTTTCTATGTACTTAATTAAAAAATGCTTTTTGGATTTCCCATATGAAATAATCGTTGGAATATTGTCTTACTTCTACTACTGCGTCTTCTCCGTTATTTGAAAATATTAACCCTGATCCTATTTGCTCTTTATATTCCCAGCCTTTTGAAATCATGAAGTCTTTCACTACTTCATATTCACGGTTTCCTTTAATTTGAGATAAATAGCGTCTACGTTTTTCAGTTTTAGCTAATAGGACGTATTCAGAGCTGGATAATTTCAGTTTAAATGCAGAAACAATGAAAGCAATTGGATTTCCTTGTTGATGGAGTACAGGCCCAATGTGATTAAGGTATAAACAAGATCCCATTACCATTAAAATCATTAAAATAAAAAACGTTTTCCTTATTTGCTCCATAGGCCCGCCTCCTTCAAACTGGTCCTAACTATAAGACGGAAAAGATAGCCAATTTATTTCATATTTTTTCAAAAACTCTTCTATTACACCAATTACTAATGAAAAAAGACTATTATCGTGAAGTTAATAGTCTTTATGTCAATGCCCTTGCGCGTAAAGTGCTTGGTATTCTGCTGATGTTCTAATTTCTACGGTGAGTTTGCCTTTTCCATATATGGTTTTTATTAATAGTGGAACACCTGTCGTATTTTGGAAACGGAAATCTTTTACGCCATATGCTACAGTGGCATCACGTCCTGCTGGGACATATCCAATTGATAGTGAATGATTATGCCATTCAATATATTTCACCCCTAATTGATCAATGGAATTAAATAATGTGGATGAAGTTTGACAAATTCCTCCACCAATACCATCAACCAATTTCTTATTAATAATTTCCTTCGCAGGCTGATATCCATTTTCGGCTGTTCCCGGCCCTACCATTGTATTAAAGGAAAAAATATCATTTACCCCAACAATAACGTTATTGATTGCCTGAGCAGATAGTTCAATATTTTTTGAGCGTCCCACGACCCCGCTATTAAAATAAGTCGAAAAAGAAGAAAGGACGACGTCATCCAAATTAGGAATGTCTTCAGGCTTATATCCACTTTCCGTTACATAAATAGGAAGTTCCACCTCTCCACCATTTACGGATGCCTCCATTACTTTCTCCACTAATTCAGATTCCTTTAGAATTACTTGTGGCTTTCCTTTCATAATTTGGCCATTTTCATCAATTCGATCCAGAACCATTCTCTGGTCAATACCCGGAGTAGTTTCTGTACCTCTGGCCAGTTCCTTCGCCCATCTTTCTAATTCCTTTCTATATTTTTCTTTGTCCGTATGAAATCCCATTTCTGAAGGATTAATCGTTCTAACAATACTTTTTGTCCTAGGATCAATGACTTTTACCTCAATCTGCTTATGATCTTCTTTTTTTGAGGATTCTTCCGTTGTTTGCTTTTGATGATGGGTTGGTTCAGTCTTTTTAGCTATTGGATCATTTGCCGTTATTCCAGTACATCCTGCCATAACAACTAAACTTGCCATTAATAAAATTGCGAATACACATTTTCTTTTTCCCATTCCTCAACTTCTCCTCTAACTCATATACATGAGTATTTCTTGAAATGGTTATGAATAACTCCACCAACTATCTTATTCGTGGAAGCATAACCATATCACTTACAATGAAGGATGATTCTTCATTCTTTTAATAAAGACTGTTTTGAAATGGAAATTGTTACAACAATTATGAATCTATTGAAATTTTACCAATTTTATGGAAAGGGAAAAAGAAAAATCCCCGATATTTATATGGGGGATTATGCGCTAAATGATATTATTTTCGTTTTTTCTTTTGATCTTTTGTTAAGCGTCCTAGGATAAATGCGCCTGCTGCTACGCCTAGGATCGTATTTGTTTTTTTGTTAAATACTTGCTTAACTACAAGATTCAAGTTTTGTGGTCTTTCTGCAAGACGACGCATGAAATAGCCATACCAGTCATTTCCAAATGGTACATACGTACAGAAGTTATAACCTTCTTTGGCTAATTGTAATTGCATATCTTTTCTAAAACCGTAAAGCATTTGGAATTCAAACTTATCATTAGGTATATTATGCTTTTTCACGAATTGCTTAACATGGTTAATAATTCGATGATCATGTGTAGCTATAGAAGTAAATTTCCCATTTAGTAAATGCCATTCGATAAGCTTAATGTAATTGGCATCAATATCTTTTTTGTCTTGATAAGCGATTTCAGCTGGTTCTTTATAAGCTCCTTTTACTAGACGAATGCGATAATTTTGATATTTTTCAAGCCATTCTTGAGCTTTGTGGAAATAGGCTTGAATAACCGTACCAACATTATCGTATTCCATAGATAATTCATCAAGAAGATCAAACGTTGGCTGTAAATGTTTGAAATCTTCCATGTCTATATTGACAAACATATTATATTGGCTAGCTTTATGAACAATTTCTCGGATATTATTCAAGCAAAATGAATAATCGATATCAAGGCCTAATTGTGTAGGTTTTAATGAGATATGTGCATCTGCATTATTGGCATGAATCGCCTCGATTACTTTCAGTATTTGCTCTTTGGCCTCATTTGCCTCTTCTTCTTTATAAACAAACTCACCTAAATTATCAACTGTACATGAAATTCCATGGGCATTAAGTTCTTTAATACTTTTAATTGCCTCATCAATATTGGTTCCAGCTACAACACTTTGTGCTCCTAATTTTAGCCCATATTTTTTAGCAGCACTATTAAGAAGTTGATTTTGAGATAAAGCCATAAAGAAATCTTTCAGCATCTTGATTGCTCCTTACTGTTGAAATAGTAACAATAATTACATTATAGCATACGCTTTCAAAAAATATTTTTTTTGGAATTTTCTAAATGAAATAAAAAGATTTTTCTATTACAACCCTATAAATTATATTTTTCTCCAATACCGTTTCACTATGTATTCTACCTTTAGTTTATTAATTGGATAAAATTTGATGTAAAAAAGAAAGGAGGAAATGTTGAGATTCCTCCCTATTCCATAAATGAATTTTCTTCTGTCTCCCACTTAGATACTTCTTCGCGAACCCTTGGTGCTACTTCTGTTCCCAATAATCTTATGGCATTCATGACATCTTCATGAGGCATGGTGCCAACAGGTACATGCAGCATAAAACGTGTGATGCCAACATGTTTTCGAAGGTGAATGATTTTTTCAGCGACTGTGTCAGGATCCCCTACATAAAGGGCGCCTTCCAAACTTCTTGCCTGATCAAATGTTGAACGGTCATAATACCCCCAGCCCCGTTCTCGACCCAAGACGTTCATGACATACTGAGTAGGAGGGAAAAATTTTTCCGCAGCTGTTTGTGTGTCCTCTGCTATGAAACCATGAGAATGAGAAGCTACAGGAAGCTTGGATGGATCATGACCGGCTTTTGCGGCCGTTTTTTTATAAAGTTTAACAAGTGGAGCAAAGTGTCTAGGGCTTCCTCCAATGATCGCAAGAACAAGCGGCAGTCCAAGTAGGCCAGCTCGGACGACAGATTGAGCATTACCACCACTTCCAATCCATACTGGTAAAGGATTTTGAACCGGTCGTGGATACACCCCTAAATTGTGAATAGCCGGACGGAATTTTCCTTTCCAATTCACTTTTTCCGACTGAGTGAGTTGTAACAACAGATCCAGTTTCTCTTCAAAAAGTTGATCATAATCCTTTAAATCAAACCCAAACAGTGGAAATGATTCGATAAACGAGCCCCGTCCTGCCATAATCTCAGCCCTACCATTTGAAATTCCATCCAGGGTAGCAAAATCCTGAAACACCCTGACAGGATCTGCAGATGACAGGACGGTCACAGCACTTGTTAAGCGTATCTTTTTTGTTTGAGGTGCAGCAGCCGCTAAAACAACAGCAGGTGATGATGCAGCGAAATCTTCTCGATGGTGCTCACCGACACCAAAAACATCCAGACCCACCTGATCCGCCAATATAATTTCCTCAACTACCTCACGCAAGCGCTGGGCGTGACTAATCACTTTTCCGGTCTGAACATCTGGCGTTGTTTCAACAAATGTACTTATCCCTATTTCCACAATTAGATCCCTCCTTGATGGTTAAATACCATCTCACTATGTACCTATTTTCATGTTAAATTTAAATGAATTCAAGTGTTTCGAAATTTTTGAAGTTAAAATTCTTATAATTATTAGGAATCCAAAAATCTACCAAAAAAATTTGGGAAAGAGACACTTTAACTTCCTACCAGGAACAACTATTTCAGTAGTAGGATTTTAACAACAAATAAAAAAAAGCATCGGTTTCTAATTAGAATACCGATGCCTTTTTCCTTTAGTCATGAAAATTTGTTCCGTCCGTTACAGCCTTAACGATTCCAGCACGAATGACAAAGTCACCAAAATGCTCACCATCGTTCCGTTCTTTTGCATAACGGCTTAGTAAAACACGAAGTTCGTTTAAGATTTCTCCTTCCCCGATGTTTTCTCGGTACAATTTATTCAGACGGGAGCCGTTGAAAGCACCACCAAGGTACAAATTGTATCTGCCTACCGCTTTCCCGATTAAGGCAATCTCCGCAAGGGCCGGACGGGCGCAACCATTCGGACATCCTGTCATTCGAATCGTAATTTCCTGGTCACGCAAGCCATTTTCATTAATTATTTCTTCAATTTTATCAATAAGTGTAGGGAGATATCGTTCACTTTCTGCAAATGCCAAACCACAGGTTGGAAGAGCCACACAGGCCATTGAATTTCTACGAAGGGCAGTATGGTGTGCTCCGTCGGATAAACCGTATTGTTTCATTAGTTCATCGATTTGATCCTTTTTCTCGCTTGAAACATTTGCAATGATTAGGTTTTGATTAGGTGTTAAACGAAAATCACCCGTATGAACTTTTGCAAGCTCCCTTAATGCTGTTTTAAGTTTATAATCTGGAAAATCCTTTACACGGCCATTTTCAATAAACAATGTATAATGCCATTTGCCGCCAGTTCCTTCCACCCAGCCATATCGATCGCCATTATGGTCAAAATGATATGGTTTGGCTTCTTCTAATTTCCATCCAAGACGAGATTCCAACTCTTCCTTCACGTTTTCAAGTCCCAGCCGGTCAACGGTATACTTGAATCGTGCATTTTTACGCACTGAGCGATTTCCATAGTCGCGTTGAATTTCAATGGTTTTTTCAGCGACTTGCACGATTTTTTCTGGTGCACAAAAACCAATGACTTTTGCTACTTGAGGATAAGTCGCTTTATCACCATGGGTGCTTCCCATACCACCGCCAATCGCTACATTAAATCCTATTAATTGATCGTTTTCAACGATTGCGATAAAACCTAAGTCTTGCGAGAAAACATCTATATCGTTCGATGGTGGTACAGCAATTCCAATTTTAAATTTTCGTGGCAAATAAGTTGGTCCGTACAATGGCTCTTCTTCTACCTCTGGAGTACCTGCCACTCTTTCTTCATCGAGCCAAATTTCATGATAGGCCCTTGTGCGTGGTAATAAATGTTCACTCAACAACTTCGCCCATTCATAAACCTCACCATGTATATAGGATTGATATGGATTCGGGTTGCACATCACATTTCTGTTGACATCTCCACAAGCCGCAAGCGTCGTTAACAAGGTTTTATGGATTTCTTGAATCGTTTGTTTCATATTCCATTTTAAAATACCATGAAATTGAAACGACTGGCGTGTTGTTAACTTGATTGTGCCATTCGCGTTTTTTGTTGCAAGTTCATCTAAAACAAGCCATTGTTCAGGAGTCACTACTCCACCTGGAGCTCGAACACGCAACATAAACTGGTAGGCAGGTTCTAATTTTTGCTTTTGTCGTTCATTCCGCAAATCGCGGTCATCTTGCAAATAACTACCATGATGCTTCATGAGACGGTTGTCATCATCAGGGATCCCAGCACTTAAACGGTCTTCCATGGCTTCCTTCAGGGTACCACGCAAGTAGTCACTTTCTATTTTTATACGTTCGACATCACTTGGCTTGCCATCTGGTGCCTTCAGAATTTGCTTTGTCGTCATGTTGAAAAAACTCCTCTCTATCCAAATCAGTATACATCGCGCTGATAACGTTTTTGCTGTTGCATAGTGGAAAGATATTCTTCTGCCTGCTCACGGCTCAAATTCCCTTCATTTTCAATAATCTCAAGTAGTGTTTGATGAACATCGTGAGCCATATGTTTCTCATCCCCACAGATGTATACATATGCGCCTTCTTCAAGCCATGTAAATAGTTCTTTACTATGCTCAAGCATGCGATGCTGCACGTAGACTTTTTCTTCCTGATCTCGAGAAAAAGCAACATCCATTTTCGTCAACACACCGTTTTTCAACCAATTTTGCCATTCGGTCTGGTAAAGAAAATCTGTCACAAAATGCTGATCACCAAAGAACATCCAAGCCTTTCCTTCCGCTCCCTGTTCTTCACGCTCTTGCATAAATGAACGAAATGGTGCAACACCAGTACCTGGGCCAATCATAATTATAGGCGCCTCTGGATCTGCTGGAAGTTTAAAGTTTTCATTATGCTGAATAAATATAGGCACTGTATCCCCAGGTTTTAAACGCTCTGCCGCGAATATGGAGCAAACTCCTTTGCGTTCACGTCCATGCGCATGATATCGAACGGCACCAATGGTCAAATGAACCTCATCTGGATTGGCTGTCAAACTGCTTGCTATCGAATAAAGCCGCGGTGGGATTTTTCGAAGGACAGAAACGAATTCTTGAGCAGAATCTCCCCATGAACCAAAGTCACGAATCAAGTCGAGAAGATCACGACCATTCATATAGGCCTTTAATTTTTCCTCATTGCCTGGTGATACGAGATCCTTCAATGCTTCATTGTGAGAAAGCTTTGAAATTTTTTCGATAAGGCCTTTCGTTAATACGGTAATTTCATAATAACTCGTTAAGGCCCCTTGAAGGGTACGGGAGTCTCCATCTTTCACGGTTACGGTTTCTTCTGCCTCCCACGGAAGAACTTGGAGCAGTTCTTCGACTAATACAGGATCATTTTCCGGATATATACCAAGGCTATCTCCTGGTTCATAGTGTAAGCCAGAGCCTTCAAGCGATAATTCCAAGTGTCGTGTTTCTTTATTGGAACCACGTCCGTTTAAATTTAAATTTTCAAGAACTTCTGCTCGAAACGGGTTGCTTCTCGAGTACGTGGATTCAACTGCGGTTGCTGCTGCGATTGGAATAGGAGCAGCACTTTCCCCTTGTGATTCATTTAAACTGCTTAGTACCCCTTGAAGCCATTCAGCGGCTGGTACATCATAATCAACATCACAGTCAAACCGTGGATAAAGGCGTGTGCCTCCTAAGTCTTCTAGACGTTTATCAAAGTCTTTACCCGTCTGGCAGAAAAATTCGTATGAACTATCACCAAGAGCCAGTACAGAGAATTGTAAGTGATCCAGCTTTGGAGCACGTCTACTGTGCAAAAATTCATAGAAAGAGCGTGCATTATCTGGTGGCTCACCTTCCCCATGGGTACTTGCAATGATCAGTAGGTTTTTTACTTTTTTCAAATTGTTTGGTTTAAAATCACTCATGGCAGAAACAGTAACTTGAAATCCGTTTCCTTCTAGAGTGGAAGCTGCTTTTTGGGCAAGTCCTTTTGAATTACCAGTTTGTGACCCATATAAAATCGTCACTTCTTTTGATTGAATTGATCCGCTATTTGAAGCATTTTGTACTGCGTTTGTTCCAGGAACGAGAGTAGTCGCTGATGCGGCTAAATAACCACTTAACCAAACTTTTTGAGTTTCTGTTAAGGTTGGCATCAGACGGTTAAGGAGCTCTGTTTGTTCCTGACTAAACGGACTGTTGATCACTTGAAGCTGCACCAAATCCATCCACCTCACAAAGTTGTTATTGTTTATCTTTAAAAATTTTCACAAAAAATAGATTACTATCATCATAGTTTTACTATTCCTATAAGTCAAGTCGGTTTTATTTGTTTTATTTCTTGCAAAACTTAATTATTTATTACTAATTGAACTTTACCGAAAGTTCTTTCATTAGTAAAATAAATATTAATAATTGGAACTATTAATAAAACTAATAAAAGGCGTGAATTCATTGAATTACGACGAATTAAAGACTTTTGTCACTCTTGCAGAAGTAAAAAATTTTACAAAAACAGCGGAAATGCTTCTTATGTCACAGCCAAGTGTGAGCCTACATATAAAAAATCTTGAGGCAGAATTTCAAACAAAATTATTTTTGCGCTCACCAAAATTTCTCCAGATTACTCCAACAGGTGAACTTTTGTATGAGCGTGCGAAAAAAATGCTGACTATCTACGAGCAAACGAAACAGGATATTTTGGAACACCACCACATCATTAAAGGAGAATTAAAGATTGGAGCAAGCTTTACGATCGGTGAATACATCCTTCCTCCACTCCTATATGACCTTCAGCAACACTATCCTGAATTGAAACTCGAAGTGATGATTGGGAATACAGAGGAAATCGTCAAAGCTGTTCGGTTATATCAAGTAGATGTTGGTTTAATTGAGGGACAAACAAATGATAAGGAGATCTGCGTTCATACTTTTATGAAAGATGAATTGTTTATTGTATCATCCCCTCATCATGAACTTGCTAAAAAAGAGGAAGTGACCATGGCTGACCTGCAAAATCAGTCATGGGTAAGTAGGGAAGCTGGATCAGGTACTGGAGGGTACCTCAATCATGTCATTCGTTCAAATGGTCTTAAAGTAAAGTCACTGCTGACAATCAGTAGTAACCAAGGAATTAAAGAAATGCTGATCAATGGGATGGGACTGTCGCTCTTGTCCTACAGTGTTATTGAACGGGATGTCCAGCATGGGAATCTTTCTATCATAAAGGTAAAAAATCAATCATTTATCAGAACTCTATCCTATATTTATGCCCCGATGATGACGGATAAGCGAAATGTGAAAACCTTTATCAATGCCTTATTAAACAAATGGCCGAACGAAGGATGAATTTATTCATAAGAAGATGACGATTACTTAAACGATCCCTGGTTATCGCTTACAGAATGATCTTATAATCCCTTACATCAAATTCTGGCATTTTCAAAGGGCTACCCTTAAAGTAATTAACCATCGTTTTTAATGTATGAATAGTTGGCGGTGCTAACAAAATTTTGTCAGATTCATAGGCGGATAATGCTTCTTCTGGTGAGAGCCATATTGTGTCGCTAATTTCATGGGTATCCGGTTTTGGGGTTTGGCCTTTGGGTAGCCTTGCCAAAAAGAAACGTGTATCAAAACGAATTTTATAGAGGCTCGGTGTAATAATTTGCCCAATATACGTTAAACTTTCAAGATGAAGATAAATTTCTTCCTTCATTAAGATATGTAAAAAAGAAATTTCACCATTTAGGAGACGGCGGCGGTACTCCTGTATGGAATCTTCACTTAATACAACTGTCGTCCCGTCTTTCCGCTTGCAAAGTAGGACACCAGCCTCTTCAAATAACTCTCTTGCCGCTGCGATATAATAGGCTCGATCAAAAGAGCGGTCGATATTTTCATCGGTAATAAATTCAGTATCATAAATCGCATCTTCCTTTTCTACTCCCCCTCCAGGGAATACATAATAACCGCCCATAAATTTCATGGACTGTGGTCTTCTCGTCAAATAGATTCTTGAGGAATCATCCATTAAAACGACTGTGGAAGCAGGTTTTGGAATCACTGCCATTTGTAAACCACCTTTCAAAATTGGCTTCCTTTCATAATATTCCACTACCACTCATCATTTCCCTCTCTATTAATGAAAAAATGAGTCATTATTCAACCTCACAAAAAAAGCACACTGATCTCCCAGTGTACTTTTAATAGCCTTCATTTTTCATTTAAAAATTAAAACAAATGAAACATGCCTTTTTTATGACAATTGGTTGTTGCTTTCATTTAGCATATCCTTCACATCTTGAGTAATTTTATGATAGCTTTGGTTTACCCTATCCATAACTGCTTCATTGTCTGATTGCTTTACTTCGTTTTTATTTTTTTGTTTATTCGTATGTTCCATGTGCTTCACCTCCATTTTTTAGCATGTGTAATGGAGTTCAATTTATTACATTGCTTGATTTTGAGTTTACATAATAATATTATTTTATAATTGAATCACCAGTATACAATCTCTATATGATTTTGGTTAGGGTAATCCGTATGAGGGTTTGTAGAAATATTTTATATAATGGCCTTAAATGGGATACAATGGTTTTAGATTTTGGAGGTGAGAAGATGATTCGGACTCTCAAATTGATTGCTTTCATATTCCTATTAACTACATTATGGCCTGTTATTGAAAATAAGATTGATAATGATAAATTTGCCAAGACAATGGATCGTATTCAGTCGCAAATTGATCAATGGGACGAAAACCCAACTGTTTTGAGAGCCATTGATCCAGTTATTGAATCGATTCAATCCTTCCTAGCTCAGTTAAACATTCATGTTGACTGGCCAAAAGATTCACAGAAAGAATCACCTCTCGTACAAAAGCCGGAATTACAAGTCCCTGCTGAGCAAACCTTCTCCATTCATAATGTGGAACTTGGTTACGATAAATCCGTAGTTGAGCAGCAAACCGGTCCTGCAAAACGAGAAACACGAAATGAATATGGATTGAAATGGCACGCTTATCATAAAGATTTTCATAACTTCTTTATGGCAATGTATGATAGTAACAATAAGGTGGTTGGTTTATATACCAATCAGGATCTTATTGCTTCGAAAAATGGTATTCGCATAGGAACCTCGAAAGAGATGGTATTAGAGGTACTTGGAAATCCCATGACAGGGATTCAAAAAGGAATGACGATTTATCAATTTCAAGAAGATAGAAATTATGATGTATTTGAGCTAGATGGTGCTTATGTAACGGTTTTTTATGATAAGTATGAGGGAAATACAGTTACTGCCATGCAAATCATAAGTAAGAGTGTAGAACAGAAAAAACGCGATTTTTACACCAAAGCCAGCCAAGAGTTATCAATCGGTTTTGAATACCAAATGTTCGATTTAACCAATGCTACTCGTGTCCAACATCAATTGCCCATTCTTATATGGGATGATCATGTGAGTAAAACAGCACGAAAACATAGCTTGGATATGGCGGAAAAGCAGTATTTTGATCATACCAATCTCGAAGAAGAGTCGCCTTTCGACCGAATGAAAGAAGATCATGTAAACTTTCGTTTAGCTGGTGAAAACTTGGCATATGGGCAGTTTAGCAGCATTTTTGCCCATGAAGGGTTAATGAACTCCTATGGGCACCGAAAAAATATTTTGCAGAAGGATTTTGAATATTTAGGAGTAGGAGTCGCCTTTAATGAGGAATCACACCCCTACTATACACAAAATTATTATGCCAACTAAGAACTCCAGCGTATGCATTAGTTTTTTCTAATTGGTTACATTATATACGAGCAATTTTTTTCATTGCTCAAAAAATCGTCGGGAGTGATGTATCATGGCTAGAAACAAACTTTTGGTTCCTGGTGCAGGCAATGTTCTGAACCAAATGAAAGAGGAAATCGCCAATGAGTTTGGAGTGAAGCTTGGTGCAGATACGACCGCACGAGCCAACGGTTCAGTTGGTGGCGAGATGACAAAACGTCTTGTTGCCTATGCTGAACAAGCATTAAGAAATCAACAAGGTCAGTAACCTGTGATTTCTCATATGGGGCTGTCCGGAAAGTGGTATTTCAGCCGAAATCTTTATAAAAGCAAAACCCAAGAATGCTGTTAAATCAACATTCTTGGGTTTTTAATTTGGGTTCATTTTTCTCTTAAATGGACTTTTTAGACAGCCCCTTTTTGAAACATGAATGAATGTGGATAGAGAATTTTTTACGAACGTTTATTGATCCCTCTTCTTGCCTGGAAAATCACCTTTTTGATTTCCTTTTCTAGCCTTTCAACAAAATTGGTTATCGCTTTGTCTGCCCCTCCATTTACTACTCTTTGGCCAACTATAGCAAGCGTCCCTGTTAAAACTGGATCTGCTTGAAGATGGATTTTCGTTGTCCCTTGTTGGTCCCGCAAAAATACATCAATGACCGCCTGAATATCACCTAGATTGCCTTTTCCATTAACTTGAAGTCGATAAAAAGATGGCATTTTTTCCTGAATAATTTCTATTTCTAATCTAAATACATCTTTGATAGGACCAAATTGGAGATCCCATTCACAATAGTAAACATCTTCTGACGTTTTCGTAAAAATTTTACATCCATTAATGGCGTTTTGAAGTACTTTTTCATCTTTTATCCATTTCCATACCACTTTCCTCGGTAAATGAATGGTATGGTGGTAATCCATTTTCACCCTACTCCCCCCAGTTGAAAAATTCGTTAATTAGTCTATTCATGAATGTTTTTAATGTTAAAGTAGAAGCACGAAAACAAAAAATGTCAGGCGCTAGAAGCACGTGACATTAGGAATGTTAAGTTAAAAATAAAATTTATCCCCTCTTTACTTACTCGGATCTTGGAAGACAATATAGTAAACCCCGGCTACAAGTAAATCAATTGCTTGTCCCTACTTGATGAAACATGAAAGAGAAGAACTGGTTTTATTTCTTTTTCTTTTTGGACGTATCGGCTACAACGGTTTTTGTTTTTTTGACTGGCTCTAAGGTGACTTGTACATGAAATGTTTTTTCATCAATTGGTTCTAAACTAGTGACTTTGGCTTTTCGCCCTTTAATTTTTAATTCTTCCCCTTCTTTCGGGACTTGTCTTAATAACTGACAAAGCAAGACATTTTTGTTTTCAAGAAAATGGACAGCAAACATTTGACCTCACCTTTTTCATTTGAAATGTAGTACAAAGCATGTACCCTTAAAACCAATATATGATTCGGATGAAGCCTAATGACTATTTTACCTATTTAATGTTTCCACCGAGCAAAATATAAACGCTATTTTTTAAGATATATAGAAAAAAACAAGATTTTACGCTTGAAATGACCTTTTCGGAAAAAGCTTTGAGAAGAAACAAAATGTGAAGGAAGAGAAATAGGATGATGATCTTAATTGGATAAAAAAACGCCCTCCTGATGAGACGTTCATTCAGGAAGGGCGGAAAAATGGATTACTCGAACAATGGACTTACCGCTTTTTGATTATGTACACGATCGATTGCTTCCACTAATAATGGAGCCACTGATAAGGTCGTGATTTTTTCTATTAGCTTGTCTTTAGGATGCAAAATAGTGTTCGTCACTACTAACTCCTTAATAGCAGAAGATTCAATTTTCGAAATCGCATCCCCTGAAAAAACAGGATGGGTACAGCAAGCATACACGGCTTTTGCCCCTCTCTCCATTAAGGCATTGGCACCTGATGTGATCGTAGTAGCCGTATCGATCAAATCATCAATGATAATCGCGGTTTTCCCCTCAATATTACCAATGATGTTCATAATGTCAGACTCATCATGTTCCGGCCGGCGTCGATCAATTAAGGCAATCGGAGCATTTAATAGACTAGCCATCTTCCTTGCTCTCACGACTCCACCATTATGTGGAGCGACAATGACGATATCTTCTAACTCTTTATCTTTAAAATAGGAAGATAAAATAGGAATGCCTGTTAAATGTTCCACTGGAATATCAAAAAATCCTTGAGCTTGTGGCGCATGAAAGTCCAGTGTAATTACTCTAGAAGCCCCAGCCGTTTCCAAAAGATTGGCTATTAATTTAGCGGTAATCGGTTCACGGGAACGAGCTTTTCGGTCTTGGCGAGCGTAGCTAAAATAAGGCATGACAACATTGATGTTTTTCGCCGAGGCCCTTTTTAAAGCATCAATCATAATGAGGAGCTCCATGATATGCTCATTAATGGGTTCAGAGGTAGACTGAACAAGAAATACATCACTGCCCCGCACACTATCATCGATATGAATTTGAATTTCTCCGTCACTAAATCGTGTAACAGAGCTTTTCCCGAGCTCACATCCTAAATAGTCCGCCATTTCCTTAGCAAGTTCTGGATTAGAATTCAAAGTAAACATTTTAAAATCTTGTTTAAGAAAATAAGTCACTATTTTTCCCCCTATATGTGAATTGATGGATTGACTGGATTCGTTTGCTCAACATGGTGATGACTGTTTCTATTTTGACATAAAAACATAAAAAATGCGAAAATCGTACTTATTTGTTAAAGATAGGTGTACCTTTTTTTTGCAAAGTATGTAAGTTTTCTATTCCTTGACCATCAAAATTATGTATAACCAAAATATAGTAAAATGTTTAACATTTACTAATAAAATTCATTATACCGGCAGTTCTGTAATAGTTGAAGCAGTATATTGGGTATCTGAAATAACCATTTTGTAATGATTTCGAATAAATTAAAAGGGATAGAGCCAGATTTTCGTATGTTCCGTTCATTAATATTTTTAGAACAAGCAGGAATTACCTCAGCAAGAATAGAATGATTGTAAGGGATTATTCTTGCGGGAGGAATTCCATGCTGACCGAAAAAGAATTAAAAGAAATTAAAGCATTACAATTACTTTGTGAGAAACATGGCGGATTTCAGTTAAAATTAAATGATGTCATGTTACAAAATCGAACGGAAAACGTGAAAGAAGATTTCTTCCATTATGAAGACGGCCAGCTTGTCGGTTTTCTCGGCTGTTATGGATTCGGCAATAAAGTTGAGATTTGTGGAATGGTGCATCCGGATTATCGAAGAAGAGCGATTTTTTCTACATTACTAGAAAAGGGATTAGCAGAATCCAAAAAGCGAGGATTTAAAAGAATCTTGTTAAATGCGCCTACCTCGTCTGTTTCAGCCAAGGAGTTTTTAAAAACCATTCCTTGCTCCTATACCATTACGGAATATCAAATGAAATGGCAGAAAACGGATTTATTCATAGATTCGTCCGTAACAATTAGGCCATCTTTAACAAATAATGACCGTGAAGCAGAAATTCAACTCGAAGTATTGTGCTTTGGTTTTGCTGAAGAAGAGGCAAGAAAATATAATCAAGAACTGACAGAAAACAGCACCGAACAAAAACTCATCATCGAAGTGGAAGGAAAAATAGCAGGAAAAATTCGTGTTTCCGAGGTGAATGGTGAAGCTTGGATTTATGGGTTTGCTGTATTTCCAGAACTCCAAGGAAAAGGAATTGGAAGAAAAGCCCTTTCAAAAGTCGTCGCAATGGAACACGAAAAAGGACTGCCTGTTTTTTTAGAAGTAGAAGCCAAAAATGCCCATGCACTAAGGCTTTATGAATCAGTTGGATTCAGAACTTACCATTCCCAAGATTATTATACCTGTCTAAAATAAAAGCCTTCCTTAAAGCACCCGAGGGCATGTTAAAAGTCCCAGTGCTTTAAGGAGGCGAGCGTCCTACTAAAAACAGTATGTTCACACATAATGACATCTTTTGTAAACAAATTCTTTCCCCCGCTACAATCTCTAGCTTTCCTTCAAACCAACGATTTTTCCCATTCACACCTTAAAATTTTCAAGAATAGACTAAGTGAAAAAGGATGGATAACAATGTCTATCACGCTACCTGTCTGTATCAGGCCATTAATGATCAGCCTGGGAACGGATAAAAAGGTATTATATCCCCAAGTATACAACCTCCGAAACAAAGAATTCGAAAGTATGATCAACCAAGCAATTGTTCAACAAACACAATGGATGATCGACAAACAAGCGGGAAATATGCCAACAAGTGTGGTTGAAATGCTAGGTTCGTATGAAATCAAAAATAACCAGCGTGAAGTATTAAGCCTAACACTTTCTAATTACACTTATCATTATCACGCCGCACATGGAATGACTTATATAAAATCTTTAACTTTTGACCTTCAAAAAGGACAACAATGCGAATTGAAAGACCTATTTAAACAGGGGAGCGATTATGTTGAAAGGCTATCCACCTTGATCCAACAACAAATCAACGAACGAAACGTTCCACTTCTTGATACCTTCACTAGCATAAAACCAAATCAAGACTTTTACATCGCTGACAAAACCATTGTTATCTATTTCCAACTATATGAAATTACACCCTATGTCTATGGCTTCCCCATGTTCCCAATCTCCGTTTACAGTATTCAAGACATCATTAACGAAAACGGCCCCCTCGGACGCATGGCGGTAAACAATTGATCAAAAAGCTGCCTAACACCAAAAATAGGTTTGTTTATCATGGACAAATATTTGGATTTAAATTAGAATTTGTTCGTATAAGTGCATGAAAGAAATGGTGAGGACCATGTATTGGTCCTCCCTGTCTTTTAACCATTCGTGAGATTGGACAAAAAGGAGTGATGGATTTGATCAATGTATTATTTGTTTGCCTCGGTAATATTTGTCGCTCACCGATGGCGGAAGCATTGTTTCGCGACTTAGTGAAAAAAGAAAATTTATCGGACAAAATCTTTGTTGATTCCGCTGCTACGAGTTCTTGGCACATTGGATCACCCCCGCATAAGGGAACACTTGAGATTTTGAATAAATACAACATCTCATCTGATGGATTAATCGGTCGCCAATTAACAAAAGAAGACTTTGAAAAATTTGATTATATCGTTGGGATGGATGAAAGCAATATTAAAAATATTACTGCGATAACCAATAAAGCAAAACGTCCACAAATTATTCGCCTACTTGATTTGACGGAACATAAGAAAGATGTTCCTGATCCATATTACACAGGAGATTTTCAAGAAACCTACCAACTTGTTTCAGAAGGATGTAAGGCATTACTAGAGAAAATTCGTCAAGAAAAAAACTTAACATAGATTCACATTCAATATAAAAATGGGAAACTCAATTTGATCAAGTTTCCCATTCAGCTTTCAATCAAAGCCGTTCCTTCCAATTAGTTTGTTTTTTGATGGAAGCAATCTTCACATATGAAACTTCCTTCATGTTTTAGAAACGCTTTTATTTCAGTAAAACCTTTACGCTTTGGATAACGCATTTTAATATAAGCAACCTCATCCCCCTTGATTTCCTTCCCACATTTTGTACACTTCGGTTCCTCTCCAAACATTTTTATCTCTCCTATTAGTTTTACTTACATTTATTATAAAATAATTACATAAAATTTCCATCAACTACTATTTGTGAACTTAGAAAGAGGTAAAGGGTTAACCATTTCTATCATCTCTAATGTGATTCCAAACCTTATTTAAATGCCTTTTGTATTTATACTTTATGGTCAACTGATTTCAGGTGTCTTTTTTAAGGGACGGTTTAGGATGTAGATTTGGGTATTGGAAAAAAATACGTTTTAAAATGGATGCATTGATTGCTTGTAGGCAGAATTATCAACCTGAATTTTATGAGTACAATCCTATTGACATACAATATTCACAATTTTATACTATAACAGTTATCAAAAATAATTATCAAATATAACTATTTTTAGAAAGGAGTTACCTGTGAAGCAACATCAACAAATCTTTCATGACCTGTCCTTTACGATTCGACCATTTGATACACAGTTAAGCGAGATTTTGCGGAATCATGGGATTCAACGTTCGGAATGGTCTGTGCTTTATACCATTTTTCATGAACCTGATATTACGGCAGCAGAACTTGCCAAACGCTTAACCTTTGAAAAACCAAATATGACAAGAATTATTAAAGATTTAACCAACGCAGGTTATATCAATGTCGAAACATCAGCAGAAGACAAACGAAGAAAACATCTACGCATTACACCTTTAGGAAAAGAAAAATATTTAGAGGCACGCGTTACAATTGACGCTTTTGAAATGGAAATTTTAGAGGGTGTAACGGAAGAGGAGCGGATCCATTTACTTCGTATTCTTGAGAAAATACGCACAAATTTAAATAGGAGAGTTGGATAATAAAACATGAGTAACACAAAAGAAAAGTTATGGACGAAGGATTTTATCATCGTATCCATTATAAACTTAATTGTCACATTAATTTTCTACTTATTAATGGTGACCACATCATCCTTTGCTGTTAATGAATATCATGCCACAGCGAGTCAAGCAGGTTTAGCAACAGGGATTTACATTGTCGGGGTATTAATCGGTCGTTTATTTACAGGACGAGTGATCGGCGCAGTTGGGGTTAAAAAAATCCTGATTCTAGGGTTAGTCGCCTTTATCTGTACGACTGGTCTTTATTATATTTATGCGGGAATTATATTTTTGCTCATTAGTCGGCTCATTAACGGGATGACTGCAGGGATCACTTCAACGGCAACAGGAACCATGGTTGCCCAAATTGTTCCAATGAGTCGTAAAGGAGAAGGAATTGGCTACTTCAGCATGAGTGCAACACTTGGTACGGCCATTGGACCTTTCCTAGGTATTTTCTTAACACGTTTTACCTCTTACAATATGATTTTCTTCCTTTGCTTGATTTTAGGAGCATTTGCTCTAATGATCGGCTCTACACTAAAACAACCAGCCATGAAAAAAATAACAAAAGCAAAACAACAATCAAAACAAGCTTTTAATATTAAAAACTATATCGAACCAAATGCGATGGGGATCGCCATCGTAACTTTCTTTATGTCATTTGGATATGCAGCCTTATTAGCATTCCTTACCTTCTTTGCAGAGGAACGTCATTTAATGACCGCCGCAAGCTTTTTCTTCCTTGTATATGCGATTGCCATTTTACTAACACGACCATTTAGCGGTCGTTTCATGGATACAAAAGGTTCAAACTTTGTCATGATACCTTGTTTTATCTTATTCGCTATTGGATTATTTTTGGTCAGTGTAGCCCATTCAGGCGGTCTTTTATTAATCGCTGCTGCGATTGTTGGTGTTGGCTATGGTAACTTACAATCTGGTGCTCAAGCAATTGCTATAAAGCTTACGTCACCTGAGCGATCAGGGTTAGCCACCTCTACCTTCTTTATCGCATTAGACGCTGGTCTTGGCTTCGGCCCTTCCATTTTAGGTGCCATCCAACCTGCCATTGGTTATGGTAAGTTATTTATTGCCCTGAGCTTCATTACCATACTCTCGCTAGCACTATACATTGTCCTACATGGTCGAAAAGACAAAAAACTTATCCGAATTCAACAATATCACAAAAGTTTAGGACATCATTAAGTTATAGCTTCTAAATTCAATGGGACTGTCCGGAAAGTGGTATTTCAGCCGAAATCTTTATAAAAGCATAACCCAAGAATGCTGTTAAATCAACATTCTTGGGTTTTTAATTTGGGTTCATTTTTCTCTTAAATGGACTTTTTAGACAGCCCCATTCGTTTTTACATTTATTTTTGATGGTTAACACCCTTCGTAAACGGTATGTTTTCTTAATCTTAAGTGTGTTAAATGCAACATAGTAAGGTAGATGGCTCTTTATTTCTTATTCAACAGTTTGTTTAACTGATCGTTTTGCCATCTCGATAGGACCATGAGTCCGAGAATGGAGCCAAGAAAGGCTAACAACATATCCCATTGTGCATCCCAGCGATCCCCTTGAGCACCTAAAAAGTTTTCAGTTGTTATTCCTTTTTTTCCGATCACAAATGCAAGCCATTCAATGATCTCATAGAGTGCACTAATGGCTAAAATGATACTTACGGAAATAAAAAATAACCACTTCCCTTTTTTCAATGGAGTTTTTCGCAATAATAATTCTCTGATCACAATGACCAGCAACCCTTTCAGAAAATGCCCAAATCGATCATAATGATTTCGATGTAATTCCAATACATCTTTTATCCAATTAAAGAGCGGGACTTTTGAATAGGTGTAATGGCCTCCAATAAACATCAGAATGGAAAGCATTGCGATGATGAAATAGGAAAGTGTCGTGAATCGAAAACGATTATAAACGGCAATTACGACGATCAATAACACAACGGCAGGAAGGACTTCCAAGATCCATAATGAGAAAATGGCGGGCTTGATTATGGACCAAATAAAAACGGCCAATACAAACAATAAAAGTCCTCCATGAACCATTTGACTTTGTTCTCTGTCCACTTTTTCACTCCTAAAAAAATTTCATATATATTCTTCAATGTTTCCTTGTTAGGAGTTCCATAAACATCGGAAAAAGTTAATGCCTTCCCACCGCTGATGCATAATGCTGCAAAACTATCTATCGTTGAAGGTGCGATCGTTCCTACTCGCCATTTACGATCTGACAACTCAAACTTTTATCAAACATCCCTCAATGCTATTTCCCTTTTAAACTATTCTTATATTGGTCATAGTCCGTTTTCACATAATGAAAGGCTGCTGCATTTCCACCATGATCCGGGTGAGTGAGTAATAATAATTTCTTAAACTTGGCTAATATTTCTTTCTCCCCTGCTGTTTTTGAAAGCCCTAATTTACGACGATAATCAGGTGTTGTTGAAGGAGATACGGTTTGACTCTTCTTTTCGTCCTCTTCTTTGCCTTGGCGAGAGTAATTTTCTTTTAACCTCAACAATTCATTCCGTAATTCAATATTTTCTTTTAAAACTCTTCTTGTTTCCTTTTGTAATAAACTTTTTTCATTCTGTAATTCGGCAATTTCTTTATGTAATTTTTCTCTTTGTTGTTTTAATTCCTTAATGGTATGTTTATAAAACTCTTCCATTCCTTTAATATGTTCATCCTGGGCTTTTAATTTAACCCTTAGTTCACGAACCGTCTTTTCTTGGTCGGACACAATGAGATGAGCCGTTGTATTACCGGACAGATAATCATTGATGTGCTCCCGATTTCCAATCTTTCGAATCTTCCCTTCATGGAACCACTGTTGAACAATTTGAAGCCCTGTACTTGCCTCTACACCCGCATCTTTTAGTAATTCAATTACTTGATCCGTATCTTCAAATTTTCTATTTGCTTTCGATGAATTCCCTGCATATTTAATTTTATGTTCTCGTAACCAGCGCCTAACTATTTGAATAATTTTTTCGTCAGGAACCCCCGCGCTCCTTAATAATTCAAATGCTTGATCAGTATTCACCTAAATCCCCCTACCATGCTTTTCACATCCAAATGTTTGCTGATCGATCATGAATTTGTCGAAATGGATTCTTACTACTTATATTAATGGAGCCTAAAAATAATGTGAATGGCAAAATACGACTAAAAAAACGAAGATATAGCCTGCATTTTTCAATAAAAAATATGGCCGAACAAAAGAATTCCAAACAATAATTACTATATTTTACATACTTTTCTTGAAAGAATCCAAAATGATATTATTACCTTCTAAATTTTGGAACGACAATATTTTCCGTAGCTTTAACATAATTACCTCCGCTTCGTAATTTTTCCTGGTTTATGACAATTTTATAGGAAGTTTGTCATATTACTGCTTAAATCGTAAAGTTGTTCATCCAATTATAAAGAAATGTAATGCTATTGTTCTGTTAAAAAGGTAACGGAACATGTTAGGGTAGTATCATGAAATTTTATTGGAGGTAGCACACAACATGAAGAATTCGATGAAAGTATTCGTTGTAGCTTGTGTAGCTACAGTCGGATTTGTGATACACAATTCTACAGCAAGAGCGATTGATGAATATATCGCGAAAAAGGAAGATCTACTTACTAAAATCAATCAGGAAAAAGATTCTACTGTTAAGAATATAGATATAAATAAAGAAAAAAATCAAGATGAAGTTCAAGTATCAATGGATGAAATCTTGAAAGATCCCGAGCTGCTAACTGATTCAGAAGAATCCAATAAACAGGATGATTCAAAGGTAGAAGAAAAGATGACGAAACCAACTGAATCTGAAACGGTGACAAAGGCAGAAGTGGCTCCATCTGAACCTTCGAACCAAGAAGAAAAACCTGTTCAAACAATGGCTCAAACCGAACCGGAAGTAAAAGCTGAGGAGGAAAAAGCTGAGGCACCTAAGATTTCTCTTTCTGAAAAAGAAAAAGACTTATTTGCCCGACTGGTGGAAGCTGAAGCAAAAGGAGAACCGTATGAAGGAAAAGTGGCGGTTGCAACGGTTGTATTAAATCGGGTAGAATCTCCAGAGTTTCCGGATACAGTAACAGAAGTCATTCATGAAAAGGTGGGAGATGCTTACGCCTTTACACCCGTACAAAACGGTGAAATTAACAAACCTGCTTCAGAAGAGGCAATAAAAGCCGTCGAAGAAGCTTTAAAACGAGAAGATACGTTAAATAATTCCATTTATTTCTATAACCCAGAAATTGCCACTGATAATTGGATCCGTACCCGTCAAACGGTAAAAACGATCGGAAACCATGTTTTTGCCAAATAATTCAAGGATGAAAAAATTGGCGCGCCAAATAGAAACAACCTATTTGATGCGCCTTTTTTCTATTACTAACGGCTTTTTATTCTTGTTTCTTTAAATTATCCGGATAAGTGATCGTATCGATTAACTCTTGATTTGCTTGATCTTTCACATAAATCGTTACTTTTTGGTCAACATCAGCTATTCCCTTATATTGCTGGTACATCATGCTTGACATGGCAAGTCCCATAGCCGCATACTTGTCCATACTATTTTGATAGGCCTTTTTATCCACCATCCAAGTAAACTCTGAAAAGGTATCATTATAGGAAATATCGATAATGGAAACATATTCTTTGTTATTTTTCAAATCGTCAATTGTTTGCAAGATCCCTTCTTTTATTTTTTCCATCATAGTATTATATGTTTCCTTAGACATTTTGTAAGTCAATGAACCATCTTCGTTTTTAATCACTTCTTTTACACCCTGTTTTTTTGCTTCTGCAATTACCGCATCAATATCTTGGCCTTCGAACATAGATGCAGGGATTTTTATCTCTACATTCTTTGGTCCCTTTTCTACTTCAACTGGCTGTTCATTTTGTTTCACCGTTAGCTTCGAAGTAGGTTGACTATTTGAAGAACAAGAAGCAAGAAGGAAAACAAATGCAGCCATAAAGAAATAGGCAAAACTCCTCATTTTTATACCCCCAGTTAATAGATAATTCATACTCTTTTTTGTAGGATGATATTCCACACTAATTATATATACAAATCCATAAATGGTAAAATTTTATTAACGGAAAAGACATAAAAAACTGAAATATATTTAGTATCGATGGTCACCATTTTCGTGCTCATTATGAAAAAAGCAATGATAGGAGTATAACTTTTCTCCTACCATTGCTACAAACTAGTATGGTTACTTTTGAGAGGGATATTTAGGTGAATTGGACCGTTATTTTCCGCAACATTTTTTATATTTTTTTCCACTTCCACAAGGGCATGGTTCATTACGACCAATTTTTCTCCTTGATTGGATATCAACGACATTATTTTTTTGAATTGGCGATGGTTGTAAATATCTTTTCTCAACCTGCACTAACTCATTTGGTGTATATCCTTTTAGGAACCATTCTCTCGTATGGTTCATAAGATGGACAATTTTTTCCATGCAGGCATTGATCGTATCGAAACCTTCAAATTCTAACATGGTATGTAGATATCGAAGAATATCTCCTGGTCCTTCACCAATTCTTATCGCAAACTGACATTCTTCAGCAATGGAATCTGCATCCTCCCTGCTAATTTCATAGTTTTGTCTTAAAAACTGAACAAAGCGCTGATAACTTTCATTCCGATCTACAAAGTTTGGTTCTCCTGCTTTGATCAGCTGCTCTTTTGAAAAAGGATAAAAATCGAGACTTTTTCTCTTTTGGTGTTCAATTTTTACTCGATTCGGGTCCAATACTCTAATATTTGAAAAAAACTCGTCGTTGATCATGATTTGCTCGTAATAGAAATGAGCATGATCAATCACAGAAAGATAATCAGAAACGGGAACTTCTTTTTTCGTATATTTTTTCAGCATAGCCAATAATTCTCTCAAGGTTAGAGAACCATAATAATAGAGAAGTCCGTGAGTCAGTTTGATCCATTCCGTGTTTCGACGAATGATTGGTTTCCATTTCGATTGATCCGTTTGCGAACCAAGTATTTTCACCCATTCTTCTGGCATGGCCAAAACTTTTTTGCCATTGTTCATTCCAGGAAAGAGAATTCCGCAATTACGAAAATACTCCATTTGGTTGTTCGTTAAATTTGGTTCAACAACAACGCCTTCATGGCGAAGAGCTTTTTGAATCATTTCGTATCGTTCCTGATCGATCGTCAAAAACAAGGTATCTACTAAATCGGGAATTTTTGATTGTAATACTTCAATTAAATCTCCCTTTTTTAATTGGCTTACACCGGTAATTTGATAATGTCTCCTAATTTGGCTCAGATCATCTTTCGTCAGTCTAGCAAGACTATCCTTTAAGGATATTGGTAATGAAATATCACTCCACATCTTTAAGTCCCGTTTTTGCTGAGATTTTCTCGACATTTCATTCTTATCCTGTGAAGATCCGAGTAATTGTTGAACCGCTTCTTTTTCGCTATTTCTACTCATGTTGTTCACCTCGGAAAAAAATCGTGTCTATATCATCCTTCTAATTTTCAACTTTTTTATTATCTAATAGAACAAATGTATTTTCAATTGGTAAACCAAATAAAAATCTGTAGACAAATGGGACTGTCTACAGATTATTCCATCTTATCTAAAACGACTTCTTCTTCGGAAGAATGCTGGTAATTCTAATTCATCTTCTGAAGAGCAGTCTTGTTCATGCTCCGATTCTACATACTTGTAAGAATATCGGTCATTTTGCAATGAGGTATCCTCCTGCTTGTAGACGTTTCGGTTATAATAAAAATCCGTTTCTTCTCGATTATAATGATTTCGATGATCATCCATATTCGTATTTTCTGACATATAAACCTTTCGATTATAGTCAACATCCGTTTCATTTGCCGTGCTAGTACCTTCTACAGAAATGGTACGAGGTTGTTCTGTTCGATAGAAGTTGGAAATCGAACGAGGGGATGGCTTTTTAACGCTTGGTTGCTCCTCCTCGTTAAAGCCTGTCGCAATAACCGTAACAATGATTTCATCTTTTAAATTTTCATTAATAACGGATCCAAAAATCATATTTAATTCATCGTGAGAAGCAGAAGAAACGATTTCCGCGGCCTCCTGAACCTCATAAAGACTTAAATTATGGCCACCGGTTATGTTCATAATAACCCCTTGTGCCCCATTAATAGATGTTTCAAGCAGCGGGCTATTTAATGCTTTTTTAGCAGCTTCGGCCGCTCGGTTGCTACCTTTGGCCACACCGATTCCCATTAATGCCGTTCCTTTATGAGACATGACGGTTTTGATATCTGCAAAATCAAGGTTGATTAAACCAGGTACAGCTATTAAATCGGATATCCCTTGAACACCTTGACGCAACACATTATCCGCTTCACGAAAAGCTTCCAACATAGGCGTCTTTTTATCAATGATTTCTAATAAACGATCATTTGGAATAATGATTAAGGTGTCTACCGATTCTCTCATTTCTTTAATGCCACGTTCAGCGTTTACCGCACGCTTATGGCCTTCAAATTTAAATGGGCGTGTAACCACTCCAACCGTTAAGGCACCAATTTTTCGAGCAATTTTAGCAATTTCAGGAGCGGCACCAGTACCCGTACCTCCACCCATTCCAGCGGTAACGAAAACCATATCTGCTCCAGCCAATACTTCTTCAATCTGCTGTTTGCTTTCTTCTACAGCTCTTTTTCCAATATCAGGATTGGCTCCTGCTCCTAATCCTCTTGTTAAAGCCGCACCTATTTGCATCTTAATCTCAGCTCTTGATTGCTGAAGTGCTTGTGCATCTGTATTAACGGCGATAAATTCTACTCCTTCTACACCTGCCTCGATCATCCTGTTCACAGCATTATTTCCCCCGCCGCCTACTCCAATCACTTTAATCGAGGCAAATTGATCGATTGGTGTATTATAATCAAACATACGCATCCCTCTTCCTGCAACAACTTTCATAAATATATAATTCGAATCTATTTATAGGATAATAGAAAATAGTTTATGTAATTACATCAAATATAATAGGATTAATATTTAGTATACACAAGCATTGTATTTCTTTTTTTAAGGTAAGTTAACATTCTAGTTACAAATTTGTTATTCCTTTATATTTGATGATTTTTTCATTATTTAGTAGAATAGATCGTTATCGAATGGAAGAATTTCTGCGTGCTATTCCTCAACTTTTATCCTTTTCCGAATCCATCCTTCTTTCATTTTGAACGACCAGCCAATGATTCAACAAACTGAATAAATGCTTTCGTGACGTTCCATTCTAATGATTCTTTATGATAATACATCCAAGTTCTACGTAGGATTGGTTTTCCATTTTGGTGCGTTAAATCCACTTTGTAAATATTTTCTGTATCTTTGAGCATGCGGCTAGGCAAAATGCCGTAACCCAACCCATTCATCACCATTTTCATACATGTATCCACCTGATCCACTTCAATACTAATGAAAGGTGGCTGTATATAGTTCTCTGCCCACCAATTGTCTATTAAGGTTTTTAATAAAACATCCCCACTATAATCAATTCTAGGAAGATGTGGCAAATCTGAAATATCGATTGGTTCCTTAGAAGCAATCGAAACCGTTTCTTCTAATAATAAATGCTTTTTCAGTCCTCGAGAATTATAGTCGCCTCTCACAAAGCCGATATGAACGTCCTTATTATGAATCAGTTTCGTAACATCTTTACTCCACCCTGTCACCACTTTAAAATCCACATGCGGGTACTGTTCTTTAAATAATTTTAACATTGACGGCAATTCATAATTGGCAAAAAAATTGGATACTCCCAATTTTAACGTTCCTGCGACTGCATTGCCGGCATGATTGCTCATATTCCTTACATGCTCTTTTATTTTATTAAATTGTTCAAGGATTTCATCCGCACATCGAACAAGATATTCTCCCTCAGCGGTAAAATGAACCCCTCTGCTTTCACGAGTTACAATTTTGACTCCCAATTCTTCCTCCATGTGCTTTAAACGATTGGTTAATGCAGGCTGGGTAATATATAAAATACGCGCTGCTTTCGTCAGGTTTTTCTGACTATAAAGAACCCTTAATATTTCCCAATCACGATAATCCACAAACATCACCCTAAATTTTCCATATAAAAAATTTTTATATTTCACCATAACAATTAACAATTTTATTTATTTCCATTATTGCATTACCATTAACTCATAGCAACCAATCATTTATATATATATGGTTAATTTTAGGAGGTCCTATTAAATGTGGGTAATCACTCATTTTTCAAATTCATCTTTTACACAATATGAATTCGAAACAGAAGAACAAGCGCGAGAAGCACTTAAAAACATGAAAGGATGCAATATCCTATCCGAAGTCGTTTATTACAATGACCCATGTTTTGAAGAAGTTGCTTAACATATATGAGAAGGGACGGAGCTGGAAGGCCAATGGGGCCAACCAATCCGTCCCCTTTCTTTTTTTTAAACGGAATCATCGTGTGCACGAGAAACACTTTTTCCCCTTTTACCTTCAGTTTTAAACTTAATCTTCCTCCTTTCTAAAAATTAACAGAAATTTCTTCATGTATTCGAACATTTTTTCATACTATAAATGTGGGGGTGGAAAAATGCCACGAATAAGCTACCGAGATTCGGACGTTTCTTTAATGGCTCGGATGATGAGGGCAGAAGCCGAAGGTGAAGGAAAACTGGGAATGCTAATGGTCGGAAATGTGATTGTCAATCGAGTGGTAGCCGATTGTTTAGATTTTAAACAAGTAAGAACCGTTCCCCAGGTTATTTTTCAAGTGCAAGGTGGGAACTATTCCTTTGAGGCGGTTCAAAAGGGAAACGTCTTTTATCAAAGAGCAAGAACTTCTGAAAAGAGATTAGCCAGACAGAATTTGGAATATTGGAGACAACATCCATCCAAATTTGCTCTTTGGTATTTTAATCCATATGGTCCTTGTCCTCCCACATGGTATGGTCAACCTCATTCTGGACAATTTAAGCAGCATTGTTATTATGAACCAAAAGCAGGAACATGTGATAGTGTTTATAGAGGGTAACCCCAAAATGAAGGGGGCGGTTCCCTACCATACTTTCTTTTATAAGAAGTATGAATTAGGGCCGCCCCCATTGTTTTTAGGTTATCCACCTGTGGTACCAAACACTACCGTGGGTGATCTATTTCATTGCGATTCTACGGCAGGCAAATTACTATTTGACTCAACTGTCATCCTTTTATTTCCTAAAATTTTATTTAAGATTTGATTCACTAGTTTCATAAATAGTGGATGATCACGGTGCCTTGGATAAGGTAATCGGACAGGTACTTCTAATACAATCCGACCTTCTTCTATAATGACCACCCGGTTGGCTAATGCTACTGCTTCCTCTACATCATGGGTGACGAGAATGGCTGTGAGTTGCTTTTCTTTCCATAACTTTTCTATTAATTCATGCATTTCAATACGAGTTAAGGCATCCAAAGCCCCAAGAGGCTCATCTAGCAGCAATAACTTCGGCTCATGAATGAGGGCTCTAGCAAGAGCAACTCGTTGCTTTTGCCCCCCTGAAAGTTCAGATGGCCATGAATGTAAACGATCCCCTAGCCCAACCTGTTGCAAGATATGTTCAATTTGTTGTTTTTGAGATTCCTCCTTTAAGCCAAGTGCCACGTTATCGTAAACTTTTTTCCACGGAAGGAGTCGACCATCCTGGAACATGATTTTGGCCAATCGATTTCTTTCTCTCAATTCCTGCCCATTTACTAGCAGCCTACCTGAAGTTGGAGCTTCCAAACCTGCTAGTATCCGTAGTAGCGTGCTTTTACCGCAGCCACTTTTACCTACAATAGCAATGAAATCCCCTTGATTAATCTGTAAATCTATTTTTCTTAATACTTCTTTTTCTCCAAAATCTTTTCGGATATTCAACAGTTTCGCGATCGGTTGTTCTATCGCCATCACTCTACACCCCTTACTCATTTCTGATGGCTTGGATGCCATTTTATAAATCTTTTTTCCGCTATTTTTGCTATCACATCAGATAATTTTCCTAAAAGTGCATAAAGTAGAATACTGAGAACGACAACATCTAATTGCATAAATTCCCTAGCGTTCATCGCCATATAGCCGATTCCCGAATCAGCAGCAATCGTTTCAGCAACAATCAATGTTACCCAAGTGATCCCAAGGGCAAACCTTACCCCTACAAGGATCGAAGGTAAAGCTGCTGGGAAAATAACATGCCAAAAAAGGGAGAATCCTTTTAGTTCATAGACATAGGTCATTTCAATGAAGGATGGATCCACCGAACGGATGCCATGATAGGTGTTGAGGTAAATAGGGAAAAATGTCCCTAAAGCAACCAGAAACAATTTCGCCTCTTCCCCAATACCAAACCAAAGAATGACGATGGGTAATAAGGCCAAATGCGGAATATTCAGAATCATTTGTATAGAAGAATCGAGCAATTTTTCCGAGATTTTCGAGATCCCATTCACCAACCCTAATAGAAAACCAAGACCTCCACCTATTAGAAATCCTACAAATGCCCTTTTTGTACTTGTCCATACATCTGCTGGCAACTGACCACTTTTTGTTAGATTCGTTGCGGCAGAAACAATATCAAGCGGATTCGGTAAAACCCTTGTGGAAATAATTCCAATGGAAGAAGATACTTGCCAAGTAATCATTAATCCGATTGGAATGACCCAAGGTAATAATTTTGTCTTCCATTTCATTTACTTCACTCCCCCGATGGTTGGTAAAAAACTGTTAGCGACAATTTCACCAAATGGACTGACAATCGAAGAAGATGGATTATTCGCTGAATTTGTTAAATTCAAATGTGGGAATAGAAGCTCAGATACACGATAGGCCTCTTCTAAATGAGGATATCCTGATAAAATAAAAGTCTCTATTCCGATTTCTTCATATTCTTTCATTCGTTTTGCCACGGTTTCTGGATCTCCAACTAGAGCCGTACCGGCACCCCCTCGCACCAGACCGACGCCTGCCCAGAGGATAACTGGCCTTATAAATCGGACTCACCACCACAAGAGCGTCCGACTCTTCCACTAATTTTTTGGCTTTCTTAATCTCAGGATGGTTAAATTGGGCATGAACCATTGCTTCCGCTGGCAATTCACGTAAAACAAGCTTCTCTACCTGATTTCCACCTTCTTTCAGGATGTTCCGAATGTAAGTGGAAATGGCTCCAGATCGTGAAACACTCGACGGGCTCCCGGATATGATTAAAATTTTAGACATAATTCCTCTCCTTTATGAAAAAATAAAAAGGTCCTTAACTATATATTCCATACAGTTAAGGACCTTCAGTTGTCTGATCGGTCATTTTCATTATTATTTAATGGAACCAACATTTTGATGGGGATGACATGTCTGTTTAAATCGCTTATATTCGTGCTCTAATTCGGTTAGTGATAATTCAAACAGATGTTTATCCACTTTCTTATAAACATTATGTGCAATCAATAAGTCGATTAATTTTTGCCGCTTTTGTTCCACGGCTTTTCTAAGGATGTTCCCCATTTGATTCCCTCCTCTATTTCATCTAAATGCAAGAAAGCCCTGTAATGCATAATCCTATGATATCTCATTACAAGGCCTTCAGTGGTCTGATCGAACCTTAACTATTCCGATTGGTTAACTTTGAATTAAATGTATCAGCATTTTCCAATATTGTCAACCATTTTTTGTATAAAAGATGATTTTCCTTTTTTCGACTAACAAGGACCATACAAATGGTTGCTGATTTTATGTTCCATTTTGATTCAAATTTTCTTGATCACCGCTTGATTTGTGTAAAGTTTCTAGTTTCTTTTTTCAGAGAATGCGTTATAATAATAGTAAATAATACAAAAAGTAAAAAAGACCGAACATGCTGGCACATGTCCGGTCAGCAATAGAAGGTTCCCTCAAAGGGAATCGGCCAATAGGCGAAAATAATCCACCCGGAGCCGCTAACTCAAGGGTGGATTATTTATTATGGTTATGAAATGACAGTACCGTTATGATCAAACTAGCAAATGAAATTGCCAGCATTAATGATTCGAAAACTGTCACTCAGCATCACCCCCTTTCTAGTTGGGAGTGTGCCGACCACCCTTGAGAAATTCCTTTCTATTGCATTTTTAGTATACCATGTCCACCAGAAAATAGGAACAGATGTTTTTATATTTGTTGTAAAAATTTAACTAAAGTACCAAAAAATGAGTAACAATTTGAAATACATATAGCAATTGTAGCCTAATAGGCATAGGATATAGAAGCTCATAGGTGGAGGTGTGACATGTAATGAATATTCATCCAAACAACGTAAGACCACATCAACATGGTGGAGGCCATGGTTGGGGACATGGAGGCAGTCATGGTCATTGGGGGCATGGAGGACACGGAGGACATGGAGGACATGGATTTCATCCTCATGGCGGGTTCTATCCAGGATTTACGGCTGGGGCACTAACAGGATTAGCATTAGGCGCAGCAGCAACACCTGGCCCTTATCCAGCACCATACCCATATCCTTATCCCTATTATGCCTATCCATACCAAACGGGATATCCGTACCCCTATCCGTACTAAACATCCATGACTAACCAATATAAAAAGCGTCTCGGAACATGAACCGAGACGCCTCCCTCATGAATGGAGCAAGCTGAGTGACTTTTTTTATCAACTACACTCCTCGTTTATTTCCCCATAATAATGTATGCATTTGCGGTAATACTTTCACGTTATTTAATGTTGGATCTTGGATGACTTTTTCTATTAGTCTTTCATATTTATCCAGCAAATGAAGAAGTAATTCCTTATTATCCATCGTGGTTAGATCATCATTACCCACTTGTAAGAAGAACGGGATGTCTGGATAACGTGAATGCACTTTTTGGGCATATCGATAATCTTCCTCATCAAAGACAACAACCTTTAAACTAAATTTTGATTGTTCATTTTGTTTTAATTTCGAAATGATTTCATCTAATATTTCAAAGTTGGTATCCATTTTGGAGCTTGGCGGTTTGGGGGAAATGGTTAGTTCATCAATTTCATAAAACCAATCCTGCCACTTACTCCCTTGCGTTTCCAAACCTGTTTTTATCTGCTTCTCTTTAAGCAGCTGAATCAATTCACTTAAATTTGTTAATAAGGCTGGATTCCCACCAGAAATCGTGACAAAGGAGAAATTGTTCCCACCAATTCTCTCTAGTTCTTGCCAAATCTCCATAGGTTCCATCATTCGAATATCCTTTTTTCCTGAACCATCCCAAGTAAAAGAAGAATCGCACCAGCTACAGGAATAATCACAGCCTGCCGTTCTCACAAACATCGTTTTTTGACCGATGACCATCCCTTCTCCCTGAATGGTGGGGCCGAAAATCTCCATGACAGGTATTTTACTCATCTTCCATCCACTCCCGTCTCGCTTCGGCGTAGCTGGTTGGTGTTTCATATAAACGGACAAATTCTACTCTTGCACCGATTAATTGATCGTTTTTCTTTAAAGCCTCCGCCATTTTTTCAAAAATCCAAACCACCATATTTTCTGCCGTCGTATTCATCGGAGGCAAGGTTTCATTTAAATAGCGGTGGTCGAGATAGATTTCAATTTCTTTTTTCCAAATCTCTTTTATATCTCCAAAATCCATCATCAACCCACGATCATCCACATACCCACTAATACCAAAAATAACTTTGTACGTATGACCGTGAAGATTTTTACATTTTCCCTCATAACAGTGTAAATGATGGGCGGCATCAAAAGTAAATTCTTTACTTACCAATACTCTTTTTGAATGGTATTTTAGCTGATTACGCTGAATATCTTCATCCATTTTTTGGAGTTTATCTACGATGCGAAATCCATACATATGCTTATAACTCCTTTCTAGTGCTTAAATATTGGTCCAATCCCCGTATACGCAATAGACATGCCGGGCATTCCCCACACCCATCAGCCATGATTCCGTTATAACAAGTCAATGTTTTTTCCCGGACAAATTCCAAGGCATTTAATTGGTCAGCTAATTCCCAAGTTTCTGCTTTATTCAACCACATTAATGGTGTGTGGATGACAAATTGCTGGTCCATGGATAAATTTAACGTTACATTTAATGATTTAATAAAAACATCCCGACAATCTGGATATCCACTAAAGTCTGTTTCACATACACCAGTGACAATATGCTTCGCACCAATTTGACTAGCAAATATACCTGCGAATGAGATAAATACAAGGTTTCTGCCCGGTACAAAGGTAGATGGAAGTGCTCCATCCTCCCCTTCTTTCACCTCAATATCATTTCGAGTTAAAGCATTAGGTGCCAGTTGGTTTAATAAGGACATATCTAAAATATGATGTTGTATTCCAAGTTCTTTCGCGATGTTCTGAGCACATTCAATTTCAAGCTTATGTCTTTGGTTATAATTGAACGTAACGGCGATGACTTCTTCAAATCGTTCCATTGCCCAGAACAGACAGGTTGTACTATCCTGCCCTCCGCTAAAAACGACAACAGCTTTCTCTTTCTTCAACATGAAAATCTCTCCTTTTAACAGAAAAACAGGACTACTAAAGAAATTAGTCCTGTTTTCCTTAGTTTTTTATAGAGGGTAGCTAGAACCTCTCCCGCTTCATGCGGATTTTATTTACTTGACTATATGATTATATACTATTTTAGCAATTTTTCAATCTATCTTCATCAAGACTCTTGGTACAAAAAATGAACAAGGTCCTCTCCTCCCACCAAAACGAACTAGGTTATAACACTATCTCTTTTGTCATACTTTGAGTAGTAAAAAGGGGGGAGAAACAATGTTAAACAGAGTTTCAGAACGCTTTTCTCGGGTGGTACAACGATATTTGCCAGATGCGTTTGTGATTGCAGTGTTGATGACCTTGCTTGTATTTGTGTTGGCTATTTTTGTGACTCCTACAGATCCATTAGAATTATTTCAGTCGTATGGGGATGGGTTTTGGACTTATTTAGCTTTTACGATGCAAATGGTGCTCTTACTCATGACAGGGATGGTCCTTGCCTCGGTTCCATTTATCCGTAAAGGTTTAGAGGCCCTTTCAGCAAAGGCCAATACCGCAAACAAAGCCTATCTTTATACCTTTCTCATTACATCCGCCGCTTATTATATTAACTGGGGGTTGGCTGTCATTGTTGGTGCGATTGTCGCACGTGAGGTTGGAAAACGAAATCAAAATGCTCATTTTCCATTATTAGTAGCGTGTGCCTACGCCCCTACCGCACTCTACTCAGCAGGGTTATCAAGCTCCATTGGTTTAACCGTTGCAACGAAAGGCCATTTTCTAGCAGATGTCATGGGCGTCATTCCTACCTCAGAAACGATTTTTCATCCTGGTACCATTCTCATCCTTATCACTCTCGTCATCACCATGCCGATTTTCATTCTATTCATGGCGCCCAAGAAAAATATCATTCCTTATACACCAAAAGAAAAAGAGCAACAACCGATTAAAACGGAAAAAGAAGAAGAAAAAACTTTTGCCACTTCGTTAGAAAACACCCCTATCCTTGGAATTTTAATTGGATTGGTGGGTCTCATTTATACGATATTACAGTTGGGAAAAGGAACGGACCTTAATTTAAATCTCATTAATATTTTGTTTTTATCATTAGGTCTAATGTTTCACCGTTCACTGAATCAGTACGGTAAAGCCTTTCAGGAAGCAGCAGGTTCTATTTCACCGATTATTCTTCAATTTCCATTTTATGCAGGAATTATTGCACTTTTAGGGAGCTCAGGGCTTGCCGATATCATTATTAAAGGAATGATCTCCATTTCAAGTACGGAGTCATTTGGGGTTATTACTTATTGGACAGCCGGACTTGTCAACCTACTCGCCCCATCTGGTGGTGGCCAATGGGCACTACAAGGGCCTCTCTCCGTCCCCGCTGGAATGGAGCTAGGAGTCGATCCTGGTGTGATTGCCATGGTCGTAGGCTGGGGAGATGCTTGGACGAATCTCATCCAACCATTCTGGGCATTACCCATCTTAAGTATTGTCGGCCTCCATATACGTCATATCATGGGATATTGTATCTTGCTCGCCATTTGGATCGGAATCGTCAGTTCCATTTTGATTTATTTTGTCTATTAGCTTACATCCACTCATGAAAAAACCTCGCCACTTGGACGAGGTTTTTTTCAATGCTTTTTCCTGTTATAAAAGTAAATAAGCAATCGGAGCCGTAAGAAGGATGGTTAATACCACCCGTTCAAACCAGATGACGATCAGTTTGCCGACAGTGAGCGGAATTTCTGTAGAAAGAATACATGGAACTACGGCCGAGAAGAAGATGATGGATGATACAGACACGACGGCGATGACAAACTTCGTCACAAGGGCAGCTTTTGTCACCAAGAGTGCAGGCAAGAACATCTCGGCTATACTGACAGCACTTGCTTTTGAAGCAAGCATCGCATCCGGCAGTTGAACGAGTTTTACGAACGGGTAGAAAATATAGCCGAGCCAATCAAATACCGGCGTATATTCTGCCAAGACAAGACCTAATAAGCCTACCGACATGATCGACGGCAAAATTCCCATGGTCATGACGAATCCGTCTTTCAAGTTGTCCCAAATATTTCTACCAAGACTCGGAGACTGATTGGCGGTCTTCATGGCCTCATTCCATGCCGTTTTTACTCGGTCTTTTTTTATAATGACCTCTTCATCGCCTTCCATATCTTGATAATAGGCATCACTCATTTTGGACAATGGCCATATCCGAACCGTAATCGCCGTTACCAAAAATGTGACGACAAAGGTGACCCAGAAATAGGTGTTCCAAATTTCCATTAAGTTCAGGGTTTTAGCTACGACAATCATAAAGGTGGCCGAAACAGTGGAGAAGCCAGTGGCAATAATCGCAGCTTCCTTGATCGTATATTTTCCTTCCTTAAACACCCGGTTGGTAATTAATAAGCCAATGGAGTAACTTCCAACAAAGGAGGCCACCGCATCAATAGCCGAACGTCCAGGTGTCTTCCATACCGGCCTCATGACTGGCTGCATGAAAATCCCGACAAACTCCAATAGCCCATACCCCACCAATAAAGCAAGAAACACCGAGCCGATAGGGACGAGTAAACCTACGGACACGACCAGTTTGTTAAACAAAAACGGCCCCATATTAGGATCAAAAAACCACTTTGGTCCAAAATTGAAGACAAGCATTACTCCAGCAACCAAACCAATTACTTTTAAAATTGAAAAAATGAGTGAAACGGTATCTTTTTTCCATGTTCCCTTTACAAATGGGTAAATGGCTCCTAATAAGATCACAAGGAGAGCGTAATAAGGCAAGACACCTGGTACAGCCGTTTGAATATAGGAAACAATATGGTCGAGCATGATGGAAGATTTTCCATTCAAAGTGACCGGAATAAAAAAGACGAAAATGCCAATCGCACTATAGACAAAAAACTTTGCCATATTCCCCAAGTTATTTGCCCGCAATTCCGGCTTCACCGTTTTTTCTTGTTCCACTGGAAAATTTGTCATACACTTTCCCCCTTTAAAATGTAATTGCCCTAAAAATAAAAACGCTTTCAAAATAATGTAAAAGATTCCTAGATTCGGACCGCCTACCCAATTCTCCGGTCTTTCCGCCTCTTCCTGATGATAACAGTGAAACCATATCCGGAGTGCTGCTACTGTCTAAATCTTCCTAGTCATGAAGTCATACCTAGATCAATGGATAGCATCCTAGACTGTTCTGTCCTTCACTCCTAAATCCCTATTAATAAATGTATTATAAAGTTTAAATATTCAGAAAAATACTATTAAAACTTTGGAAAAAAGAAAAAAGTTTTAGGTGTAAACAAAAGATTTTGGGTCAAACCGGGATATTTATAGTAATTATTTTATGAAACATTCACTTTTTTCAGGGGATTTTCGGTGGCATTTAGTCAGAATTTATAGGTTTGTGAGATTTTTAAACTCTAACCCTCCAACCGGAATGCTGAAGCATAATATGGTGATTGTGGAGTTTTAACTATTCCAGTCATGTAGTACCCCCATTGTATCTTCATTACCGTTTCTTTTCAAAATAGGTTAAGGAGAGGTTTCCATTAACCATGACTTCCTTTATCACTTGAAATCCATTCTTTTTATAAAAACGGACGGCTGGGACATTTTTGGAAGCGGTGGACACGATCATTCGATTCATCTTAAAATTGGCTTCTATAAAATCTAATAGTGCTTGAGCAATTCCCTTTCGAAAATGATTCGGGTGGACGATTAATCGATGTATATCTACTTCCTCATTGACCACTTTAATGGAAATTACTCCACAAAGTTGTTCGTCAGAATAATAGCCATAGAAAGTTTCTCCACATGTTTGCAAGGTTTCCACTGTGTCTTTTAATGGGGGGATCTCAAAAGAACCAATCATCTCAGCCTCTACTTGATAGGCTGGGATTTGAATGTTTAAAACCTTCTCCGCGGTTTCCTTCACACGAATGTCCAACTTTCGAATCATGTTTTACTTCCCCCTCAATTCTTTTTATTTATGGCTCTGTAAAATTAAATCTTGAAATTTGAAACCTTATCAAATTCTTTATATTATTGTAAATAACACTTTTTATATAAAATGACCGATATAATTTGATAGGTTGCTTTTTTCTAAATTTAGTAGGTGGTGACCAATAGTGAAACTTCCTAATGGTATAACTGGATTTTATGAACCAAAAGTCAACACCCCTCCACCTCAAGTAGACGGGAGACAATTTAAGCAATTATGTTGTGATGTTGCATTACGTAGCGGTTGAAAGGTCATTGAATTTAATAGCCTACACAAGTTGAGAATTTTTGATAATCAATTCTATATAAATACATTTTCCTTATCTTGCAGTTGCATCGGTAGTTGAAAATGGAAACATTACATTTATCGACCAACCTTTTATTGATGAGCAAATTTCTCTTTATTTTCAAGTATTAAAATCAGATGTGCTAAATGCTCCGGTTTACCAAAGTTTTGTAGCATCCAAAGAGTTGAATAGTGCAGAATTGGTTCAAATCTCCAACTGGAAACCCGAAACAATAGGACAAATCATTTTTAACTATTGGGATTGAACCCCAACCAAGAATTATCTCACGTAAACACGAGCATGGTGAATCATTTCCAGGGCAACAAAGGATGATCCTCATAAAACCATTTCATTCTTAGAAAGTGGAAAAGGGAGTGGTATATACCACTTCCCTTACCTGTCTTACATATCATTTCTCGTACTATAAAAATCCCGACGGTTTTTACTGTCAATCTTTATATTTATTTTTCAAACTATCTGAGCCAATGCCACCAACAACCATTAATACGAATGGTAAAAAGTTTACGACAAATTTTGGCAAGCCTTCTAATATCGTTATTTTTGTACCAACAAAATAATTGAAGCCGAGAATAGATAGTTTGATGATTAATAAAAATACGCCTAACATGAATACCGTATCAAAAAATGTTTTCCATTTTGGATAGGCCAATTGCTTACTATCTTTAATCACTTTTTCCGTCAATTCTTTGTCACTCCTCAACAATTCATCTATCGTAATACCGAATAAATCACTCAACTCAATGATGATTTCGATACTTGGATAATTCTTACCCGTTTCCCATTTCGAAACAGACTAACGACTCACATGAAGTTTGTCTGCAAGATCGGCTTGTGACCATCCCCTTTTTTCTCTTTCTCTTTTTAATCGTTCACTAAAAATCATTGTTCAACCTCACCTTTCTTCCTTTCCATTATCGAGGAAAATAGTGGTTAAAGTAAAGCTCTTAATAGGTGCATCTAGGGGCAACCTCCTGTTGCACCTTCATTTTTCAGGAAAATCCAAGTAGCAACTTCATGTTTACAATGATTATAATTTGTATGTAAGATTGGATGGAGCCGTATCAGGTTGTGGCAACCAATTATCTGGAACTACCTCTACTGATTCCATTTCCTTCAATAGAATAAAAAATGGCGACCAAGGGCAAGTGCGGCCATGTGTTTGTCAAAAATCCATTTAAATACAATTCAATATTTCTTGAAAGGTAAAAACAGCCACTTCCAAAAGGAAGCAGCTTAGCAGAATCCCTATTACGCATAATTTTTCATCAGAATTTGGTTGTTAATATGATGTTCCATATGTTTAAGATAATCTTTTATTAACCACTCTACTGTTTTCAATTGATTGTTACCTATATCACAAACATAAGATAATTTCTCTTTCGGAATATTTGATAAAATTTTAATGATTTGTTTATTTAATGCGATAAAAAGGTTACATATCTCATCCAGTGGTCTTTCTTGATAATTTTGAAGTTTGACCCATTGATCTTGGTTGTAGGATTGGATGACCAATAGTTGTTCTTCATACTGAATGTTTATAAACCTTTGAAGATTATTTATGGCGGAGTCACATAGATGTCCTAAAATCTCTTTTTTTGACCATTTATTTGGTAATGGGCGATTGGATATTTCTGTTTCTAACATTGCGTTTAATACTTTCGGTAAGGTTTGTATCCAGTGGTTTATCCCATTCATTATTTCCTCCACACACTTCACCCCTTAAATAGGTATCTAAAAAACAAAATTCGACTAAAGATAGGAATATCCCTTCTTAAACGAACCTATCCCTTTCGTTGAAGAAGAAAATAATTCCCTTTTGAATCATTTGGTACAACCTTACGAAACAGCCAAAAGAAAAGACCACCCCCGAAATGCTCATACCATACCTTATGGGATGATCCTACTTAAAATCACATGTATGAATCGAATCGTTCAAATTTTGTTAGGAACTAGAAACGTATTTCCCTCCATGGTAACAATAATAATTTTTCGCTTGTAGATCTTTAAGTTTAGCCAAAGATTGTTCCGCTTTTTCAAGGTTTAAACAAAACTGTGGATTGGCTACCACTAATTCATCCTTTTCCTTTACAGCGGCATCACCGGTAATGACACTATTTAAGCTAGGAATATAGAGTGAAATATGGCCGGAAGTATGACCTGGTGTGGCGATGACTCTACATTGGTCATCTAAAATCAAATCCCCATCACGGACCGTTTGATCTACTGGAACATGCTTCAAACTCTTTAATTGTTGGATAAACCATTTTCCAAATTCGATTTCTTCCGCTGACATGTTTTCTAGCAACGCTTCGGCTTGCGCTAATCTCTCTGATTTGACTTCCCCACTGATGTATTTCGATTCTTTTTCGCTAGCTATAATCTTTACCCACGGATACTCTTTCTTAAAATCATATAAAGAACCGATATGATCGTTATCATAATGTGTGATAATAATATTTTTTAGTTGCTCCATTTGATAGCTATATTTGAGAATTTCATTGGTAATCAGCGGCAAAAAATTTTTATGCCCAGTATCTACTAAGGTAAGTTCATTATTCATGATGATTAAGGTCGGGTAAATCGTATCTTTTTGGCCATTAAATTCATAATGAATAGGAAGCCCGATAATTTTCATTTTCCGTCCTCCATCTTACTCTAATTTTTCCTAATAGAGACTTACTTCCATTGTAAAAATATATATCATAAAACTCAAAATATCATACATTTCATTTAAATAGATCATTACATAAAAAAATGATAAATCCATGATGGAAAGTTTATAAAAAAAATGAAAAGAGACTCCCTGAGTTTTAACCATGAATAAATGGAGAGGAGTTTTCTAATAACGATTTCTCTTCCCTTTCTTATCTTCATTGAATCTACTACAAAATATCCATCCAAATCTTTACGGCAGTTGCTAGGATCATGAATGCCAAAATGATTCGAAGAATTTTCGTCTTTATCTTTTTCCCAGTCACGGCCCCTAATGGAGATGCAATAAGACTTGCTACAATCATAATGATGGCGGGACCATAATCGACTTGGCCTGTTGTCATTTTACCAACTGTAGCTCCGATGGAAGAAATAAAAGTAATGGCCATAGAAGAGGCAATGGTCATCCTTGTTGGTATTTTTAGGACAACCAACATAATAGGTACTAATAAAAAGGCACCTGCCGCCCCAACGATTCCTGACCCAATCCCAACTATCAAAGAGAGGATGGCTGCAAGCCATTTATTAAACTTCACTTGATCAAATGGAATGTCATCCAAACCTTTTTTAGGAATAAACATCATGACCGCTGCAGTTAATGCAAGTATTCCATATACCAAATTGATGCCTGCTTCAGACATTAGCTTTGAGCCATATCCGCCAATAAAACTTCCTATTAAAATATTAATCCCCATATTTGTAATTAAGGATTTATTTAAATATCCACCTTTCCGAAAAGCCCATACCCCTCCGATCGTTGCAAAAAATACCTGTATCGCACTTATGCCTGAAACCTCGTGAGCACTAAAGGTAGCAAAACCAAATAATGGCGGTATATAAAGAAGCATAGGGTATTTAATGATGGATCCACCGATTCCTAACATCCCAGAAATAAAGGAACCAATAAAACCGATGAAAAAAATGATAATCATAAATTCCATATTCCTTCCCTCCTAAAAAAGGGAACCCAAGCAGGTTCCCCATGATAAGATTAGTTCCCTTTCTTCATCCAGAACTTTAGGACTTCTCCATCTTCTTCATATTTCAACATCTCATGTCCACTTACTTTTGCCCAAGCAGCAAGGTCTTTTTTTGCTCCTTTGTCTGTTGCATGAATTTCTAAAACATCACCTAGATGTAACTCATTCATTGCTTTTTTTGTTTTTACAATGGGCATGGGACAAGCTAATCCTTTGACATTTAAAATTTTTGTAGATTCCATAGGTTATAGACTCCTTATTATTTAGATTTTAACGAACCGCACAACGGTTTGGTCCAATTTCCATTTCGCGTTGTTTCTCTAGATCAGGGTTCATTTTCCCCATGTTTGTTTTTCGAATTTCTTGGTATGCATTTGGTTGAGGCGGTAAGTTTTCTGTTACCAATTTTCTAAATTCATTTTCATCTTCTATATTCAATCCATGATTGTTCACAAACAGAGTGCCTAATTTTTCCGATACACTTCCATCTTCCTTTAATTCATCCATGATCATGAAGTGAGCTGGTAAAACCACAAGATCAGCGGAAAGTTCTCTATATCGGGAATAAAGGCTTTCTCGTAAATCTGTGACCCAGTCTTCGGCCTTTCCTGCTAAATCCGGTCTTCCAATTGAATTAATAAATAGGATGTCTCCTGAAAGAAGGAACTTCCCATCAACGACCAAGGAAGTAGATCCGATAGTGTGCCCAGGGCTATATAGTGCATGAATATCGATTGCGGTATTTCCAATTGTCACTACGTTTCCACCTTCTAATGGCATGTATTCGAAAGTTACCTCCATTGCATCCTTTGGTGGCAACCAGTATGTTGCACCTGTTTCTTTCGCCATCGTTCTACCCCCAGAAATATGGTCAGCATGTAGATGGGTATCGAAAACATGTGTAATCTTTGCTCCCTTTTCTTTCGCGAAGTCCAAAAAAATATCCGTCATACGAGTAGCATCTATAATGGCCGCTTCCCCGTTAGAAATTACCATATAGGATAGACAACCTTTTCCAATACGGACAAATTGATAAATTTCTCCACCATCCGTTAATTCCCCTACCTTTACTGGTTCGAGGTGTTCACTCCATGCTTTCATTCCACCTTTTAAATAAGAGACATTCAACCCTTTTTCTGAGAGCATCTCTGCCACCATCACTGAAGACCCTTCTTTAGCACAGACCACCAGAATCTCCTTATCAGATGGAAGCTTTTCTAAAATCCTATCCACTCCATCCAATAATTCAAAATAAGGGATATTTAAATAGTCAAAGTTTTTCCCTTCAATTTTCCAATCTAGAAAATCACTTTCGTTACGTACATCGAGAATAAATAATTCTTCTTTATGAAAAACCTTTCTTGTTACTTCTTTTGCAGTCATTGCTTTTACCGTCATTCACATTACCCCCTATGGTATATTGGTAAATAAAAAAAATAAATATTTTTTTAGAATGTTAGTGTAATATTACATTTTTAAGGAAATGTTTTGAGCTATGAAAAAGGTATTTAGCCTCACACATGATGGACAAAGTGTAGTTGTATGAATTGCCACTTTGTTCATCTTTATTTCCTCCCCTCCTTATTTAAAGAATCGGTTTTTCCAGTCCAAGCACTCATACCAGGAACGACGTTTATCACATCAACAAAACCTTTTTCAGCTAATTTTTGAGCAGCCAGATCACTGCGGTTTCCTGTACGACAGACCACATAGATTTTATCTTCTTTATTTAGTTCGCTTAAACGCTCTTCCAATTCCCCTAATGGTATGGAAATGGCATTAGGTATATGGCAAAATGCATATTCAGCTTCTTCTCTTACATCAAGAACGACAATCTTTTCATTCATTTCTAACTTCGTTTCTAATTCTTCATTACTTGCTACACGGGGATGTTTTCTTTCAATGAAGCCTTCATTAGATGATTTTCTAAGATAATGTTTGAATACCTCTCCTTCATCAATGGTCCCAAGATACTGATGACCAGCACTGTTTGCCCAAGCTTGAAGATCAGCTTTCGATCCTTTATCGGTTGCTTGAACTTCTATGACTTGCCCCGCTTGTAATTCATTCATGACCTTTTTCGTTTTTACGATTGGCATTGGGCAAGATAACCCTTTGGCATCTAAAACAAAATCCGTTTTTAATAATTTCATGTTTACCCTCCTACAGTTACCCCTATGGGTATATAGTTTATTAAAAAAATATATTTTGTTTTACCTTGTCACGCAAGCAATCCTCATTTTCATAGAAAAATAGGATCATCGTCATGAAGAGATCATTTACTATTCCATTCCCCTCCCTCCTTTCAGTTATATAAATAAGTTTATATTCCCATCTTCTGCATCAGCTAAATAAGCAGCAACACCCGCATATTCAACATGATCCAACAATTCTTCTTTTTGAAGTCCCAATAAATCCATCGTCATTGTACATGCAACAAGGTTTATATCTTGATCTTTCGCCATTTCAATCAACTCTGGTAGTGATAGGACGTTGTGTTTTTTCATGACATTTCTTATCATTTTAGGACCAAAACCGGCAAAATTCATTTTAGAAAGGCCCATTTTATTCACGCCTCTTGGCATTAATTTTCCAAACATTTTTTCTAACAATCCTTTTTTCACATGAATATTCTCATCTTTTCGCAAAGCATTTAATCCCCAAAATGTATGGAAAATGGTTACTTCATGATCATAAGCTGCTGCACCATTTGCGATGATATAAGCTGCCATCACTTTATCATAATCACCACTAAATAAGATAATGGTTGTTTTTTTCTTTTTTGTCATGGTTACTCCCCCTTAATTACCTATACCCCTATGAGTATTTATAAAAATAAAAAAATACTATTTATTTCCTCTAAAACTTTAACACTCATTTCACCTAATCCTAAAATCCATTCTTTTTAGATTGACCTAGAATAGCATTGTCTCCATTCCACCTCTACTTTCTACCATTACCCCTATGGGTATATAATAAAGAAAATAAAAGAGGGTGTCAACCCTTTTTTATCGACTTCTTACCAATAAATCAACAGCTTCTTTCACCAAATCTTCTGCACTTCTTCCATTCATTTCTTCAGCTTTTCGGACACATTCCACTAAATTGGAACTTACAATGACTCCAATGGTTCGATCGATGGCGGTTCTAGCAGCAGATAACTGCGTAATAACCTCTTTACAATCCTTATTTTCTTCCATTAAGCGTAAAATACCTCTCAACTGACCTTCAATTCGCTTTACTCTATTTTTCATCTGATCATTGTATTCCATTTATGTTTCCTCCATTATTCATCTGTTAATTGGACTTTTTCGTTGCTTTTTGCTGAATCTTGTGTTAAATAAACAAAAATACGAAAAACTTTTCTAAAGAACGTTTTATAACTTATCAATTCTCACAATCAGAAAAGGTAAAAGCTAACAAATAAAGTTGATAACCTTATTATATACCCCTATAGGTATGATGTCAAAATTCTTTTCTTCCTTTCCAGTTAATAAATTAGGCCCAAATGAAACAGGATTTCTATCTGATTTTAATCATTAAAAACTCAAATTAGGGCCCTGTCAGTATAAGGGTTATGACTAGGGCTACTCTTTTTCTATTTCCTTATCAACCAGATAAAAACTCTTAACTAACTTTTTATAAATCCCAATGAATTTCATAGCCGTGAATCCAGTCTTGACCTTTGCCTGCAAAAAGCGGAAGAGCGATGGATAAAAATTTGTCTCTAAACCAACAGGCGACAGGGCTTAGTTCCTTTTTTCCGCTTCCATTTCTTCTGGCAGTTTTAATCATTTTTTCCGCCCGTTTCTTTCTGTGAGCTTCAAAAAGTTGAAAGATACGTTCGATGGGCAAGTTGGAATCTTTCATCAGTTTGGCTAAGTACATGCTGTCTTCGAGGGCAACCGAAGCTCCTTGTCCTGCATGGGGACTTATCGCATGGGCAGCATCCCCAATAAGAACAACCCTGTTTCTACACCAATTAGGAAGACGATCCATTTCATAAATATTACTTTTAAAAATAGATCGAGACTGCTGAATAATCGTTTCAATCGGTGAATGCCAATTTTGATGAAGGTTCAGTAACTCTTTTCTAATCTCTTCGGTTCCAATTAGCCGAAGTTGTTCTCTCGAAATTTCTCTGCTTTCTGGTATATTACTCCACCACATTACTTCCTCTCCATCGCTTTTATTACACAACGTATATCCGAAGAATCCCCTTTTTCCAAATGTTAAAAATGTAGGGTATTCATTGTGTAAACGTAATTCCCCAATGGAGGACGCTGGGGCAAACCCTCCCACATTTTGGAGACCTGTGTAAACCGGCTTCGGACCGTTTTCTGTCACATATTCCCTTGTTTTAGAATGAACCCCATCGGCGCCAATTAAAAATGTTCCACTTACTTCCGTTCCGTCCTCAAAAATCGCGGTCACACTTTCATCGTTTTCCATGATGCTTTTTTATCGTTTTTTGTAATGGATGGTTATTCCGTTTTTCTTCACTGCATCAACAAGAATTTCATGGAAAGTACTTCTAGCGATATTCACGGATGGCAAACCAAATTTTTCACGTCCCCATTGTGGGACTCGAGCAAGGACCTTCCCTTTATCATTTTGGAACTGCATCACTGGGCATTCCACTCCATTTTTCAAAACAGCATCAGCAAGGCCAAGTTCTGCTATGACTTTCATTCCATTGGGAGCAATTTGAAAATCACCACCAATATCTTTCCTCTTTTCATAGGCTTCATAGATTTCCACTTCAAAATTGAGTCGTTTTAAAAACAATCCAACAGAGGTACCTGCAATCCCGCCACCAATAATGATGACTTTCTTTTTCATCTTCCTCTCTCCCTTCAGATATACTTCTTGTCTAAACATGTTATAATGAATAATAAAGTTTATTAAGATAAATATCTTATTTGGTTAAATATTTTAGTTAACTAAGATAAATAGTATAGGAGGAGGATTATAGTGTCAATGGATAATTACCCACAATCAAACAAAATCATCGAAAAACTGGGAAGAAAAATGCAGGAATTGAGTACAGTTACAGTTCTTTTCCATCAAAAAATTGCCCAAAATTTAGGGTTAAATCCTACGGACCATAAATGTTTGGATTTGATTATGAAAAATGACTATATGACGGCAGGAGAATTAGCACAAGTAACTGGGTTAACAACCGGAGCCATTACCGGAGTGATTGACAGGTTGGAAGCGAAAGAACTGGTGAAAAGAGAAAAAGATCCGAACGACCGAAGAAAAATTGTGGTGGTTGCCAATAAAGAAATGGCATTAAAGGAAGTCAGCCCCTTTTTCAACTCACTTGGAACGGCCATGAATGAATTGTTCAACCAATATTCCGAAAAAGAACTACATACCATTTTGGATTTTGTAACAAAAAGCGTGGAAATTGTGGAGGGGGAAGTGAATAAATAAAGACATCTGACATAAAGTCAAGGTTTTAAAACTATTACCCTAAAACGGACGGTCTTGATCCGTCCGTTTTTCCGTTTTAGGAAATACAAAAGTAATAAACTTCAGGGGAGTTGGGGAAGTATCCCAATCTTTCTACCTATGACTTAATCGTGAATGCGATTGTTTTCCCTTTTTTTCAGAATCTATCTTATCATTAGTCATAACAAATTCCTTGATTTTAACACTATAAATAACATGGAGCAATGGATGATTTATACCACTTATAGTAAGGTGGAAGCTTTCAATCATGTGATTGCGGCTAAAACTGTTAGGTACTACCCTATTTAGTTCTTTAAATAATCGTTCCTTATGGAAAATATATCTCCACCATACATTTAATTGAAACTATACAATTATTTTTTTCGGTGTCCAAATATCCGAAAACCCATTTTCCCTTGAATAATGGTAAAGATCTTTTAGTTTATTACTGGTATAAACCTGCATATCCTCCCTTTTTCTGAGCTCTGGTATAGAAAGTAATTTATCGTTACGGTCAACGATTTCTTCTAAAAATATTTTACTCGCTAATTTATCATTTTTTGATAAATTACATGCGCTGCATGCAATCACTAAATTCCACAATTGATCTGCCTGAACAAAACTCCATGGGATAAAATGATCGACATGAGCATGTTGCTTTCTAATGACTTTTCCACAATAAAAACATTTTCCGTTATAATAAGAAGAGAGAACCTGGTAAAATTGATCAAGAGATGACCTTCTAGAGACATTTTCAACTTTTAACAATAAATTCGTAGTATCTCCCTTTTCATTAAATTTTTCTAAAAACAAAGCTAGATGGTAATTAGTTAAATAATTTAATACTCGCTGAAAACGCTGCATAAATGAGAAAAATGTACTGTTAAGTTTTAATTGTTCCTTCTGATTATCAAAATCATAAATAGTGCACGCTGTATCGCCATATATTGCCCCCATGACATTAACCTTACATTTTCTCTTCACTTTATTTATAATTTCCACCTGTAATTCTTCAGAAAGTTTATCAAAAACTAATGTGTTGGGAATCTGATACTTAGATTGAACAGCAAGCAGGATTTTCTGGACTTCGGCCTTTTTTCCCGTCATATTTATTTGATTTAGGTTATGATGGATAACTAAGTTCCAATATATTTTTGCAAAACTCGCAAACAAAGTAGAATAATTTATCTCTAACTTTTCATTAAAATTGTACAAGTTTTCCAAAATTGACTTAATCAGAACGAATTTGTATGTAGTAGAGTTTTTTGATTTCGACGAAAATATGTAATTAAAATGACCCCAAATCTCTTTATCAGTTAGATATTTTGCTTTCATTTCGCCGACTTGTAATTTATGACTCATGAGCTTTCACCTGTATGATTGTTATATAATTAATGATCTACTTTTATTAAACATATCCTTTTTTTAAATCCGCCACGCTCTTGCAGTTTCTTTTTTCTACATTCGTCGATATAATCAAATGAAACCCCATGATAATCGGCCAAGGCATGAATAATTTCCAGCATATCAGCAAGCTCTTCAATAGATTGCTCTATAGTCTTACTATGTATGAACTCCTCAAGCTCTTCATAACTTTTCTGTTGTAGTGCTTTTATGTACTCATCATCATTCAATATCTTCATGATAAAATTTTTACCACTATTTTTTATAATTTCCGGTATCTTATCGCGCACTAATTTATTATAAATTGGCATTTCCTTGTTACCCCTTTTAGTGAAATATACTTATACATAATAGTTAAATTAAATTGGATTGATACCAAACAATTCCAAAATTATCTATTTCCATTAAACAAAATGATTCCAAATAATTAATAGAAATAAATGTTTTTAATGATAAAACATATCAGTTTTTTCCTACCGTTTTCTCTTTTACAGTACCTTTGAAAATGTGATCAAGTTCCAAAGTTTTAATATTGTAAAATGGAAAATTTCAAATTAAAAAGCTCTGTAAGGAACATCTCTACAGAACTAAAAAAATAAGAGTTAATATTTTTCTTTCTCTTCGGCAACCATTGACATAAAAAACTCATTAGTTTCATATTTGTTACTTTTTTGGTACCGCTCCTTTAAATAGGCAGCCAGTTTCTTATCCGTACAAAAAACAAAGCATCCTTTTTGACCACGTGTCATTAACGTTCGGTATGTATTTCTAATAATCTCATCCGCAAGCTTTAATGCCTTATCAGGTTCTTCCCTAATCATTTTTTTCAAGCCTCTTAATGAATTATCTGTTTTTGCACGTTTAGTATAATCCGTGACTACCCTTCCATTTTCATATCTTAGGTCGTCTCCAATAATGACACCTACATAATCAAACTCCAAACCTTGGCATGTATGAATACAGCCTGCTTCTCTGACTGAGTTTTCATCAATTGCCCAAGTATCTGTATTATCCAAATTCCAGCTCATTTTAAAATCAAATTCAGGAAGCACAATATCATAATAATCCGGATTTGATTTTCCAACCTTATCCCAGTTCCAGCAATAACCAGCAACAATTCGTGATTTATTATTCACTTTATTCAAATTTTCAATTTCTTCTCTCAGTATATTCGGATTATCAAATACCCTGAAATCATACTGTCCACCAATATAATCAGCATTTGCTGTTTCTCGAATTTGAAGCACGTCATCAATCCAAGCTAAATAGCCGTCAGAACCATTGCAACGGAATTGGGATTCTAGATTCATAATAGTCAAATTCGCGCCAAATTCTGAAGCGAATTTTTTTATTTCCCCTATACTTCCCGCATCTTTTAGAGTAACACGCTGTCTTTCATCAATAAAAAAGATAGAAAACTTCGAAGCATGGATGATTTCTTTCATTTGATTTTCACCCAGATTGGAAAACATTCCGGATTTCTCATTCAACCTGTGGGCTTCATCCACTATTATTGCATCAAACTCATCAAGTGATGCATCTATATAACTTCCAGATCCTTTGAATAAGTTGTCAATAACTCCTTTACGGAAATCACGTTTTAATTTTGTTGCATAGATATTTCGAGGAGCAGCGTTTTTTGTGACATATTGGCAAACCATATGTTGTTTCGTTAACTCAACTAATATGTTTATAGCCAATACAGATTTACCTGTACCCGGACCACCAGTTACCACCAAAACTTGTTTGGTATTAGTCCGTAATGCTTCCTTCGCAAGATAAATGGCTTGTTCAAAAATCACTTTCTGATCATCAATCATGACAAACTCGGGATTTCCTTTTAACATACTGTTTAAGGAATCTTGCAGGGATTTAGAAGGACGAATCCTCCCATTTTCAATTTTATAGAGGTTTTCCTTATTATCACCATATTGTATGTATTTTTTTATAAAATCACGTAGTTGCTTTGCTTGCCCCTTCAAAAAAACAGGAGCTTGTTCTATATAATACCGGTACACCTTATCAGTTAAAGGATCATAATCGCCTTGATAGATGTAATTATGTAGGTAAGCACAAGGATAAAGATGAATTTCATCGTTTTGAGCATTTTCATTATAGTCTTTGATTAATGATGCATATGACCAGGCCTGATAAGAAGGATGAGTCGTTTCCACCAAGTTACGGTTAATGACTGTTTTCACAATAGCTTCTTTCCCACTTATCTTCTCCACAGATTTCCATTGTTTTAATTCAATTATTACAACTGAGTTTTTTTCTCCCTGTTTTCCAGATATTAAAAAATCAACCCGTTTTGAAGTGTAGGGAATCTTAAATTCAATTGCTACACCCGCATCCGCTGGAATTTCATGATCACTAAGAACTCTATACATGTATTGCATGGAGTTATCCCAAGCCCGAACTTCTCGCTCATTGATTCGACCAATTTTTGCATTATAATTTCTACAAATATTGTTAACTAATTCATCGTGAAAAACATCGTTTAAAAATTCTGATTTAGTCGCTTCATAGACAATCATTAATAAATTCATTCCCCATTATTTACTATAATCATTATTTTAATTGATACGAAATTTTTCATGTACACCAATTAAAAGATAAAAAAATCAATTTACATCAATCATTTACTCTTTATCCAAGGAGGTAAAATACCTTCTATAAATCCTTTATGATCTGTTTAATTAGCAAATCAGACGCAATTTTCTTTTAATTAGAACAGAGAACCAACATACATAAATAATATTACGTGTATGATTGTGTATCATATTACTCCCCCATAGTTATATTGAATTGTCTCAATCATTTGCAAAATCATTTGATTCTTCTGATCATTGAACAATTCTTCCATCTCCCTATATATCTCTTCTTCATCCTCCCAATTCATTATAAATATAGATTTAGAGAAAAGACGAGTATATCTTGAGGATGGTTGTTTCGATTTGTCTGAAATGGTCAAGCCTTGGGCTTCTAGTTCATGAATGATAGCTAAGCGTTTTTCCGGATATAAAGGCCCAAGTTCCAATGTTAGCTTTAAGCGATCATCGTTTAAACGTTCGAACCAATAGGTAAAGGTGCTGTCATGCCACCACCATTTGTGTCGGGTACCTCCAAAGGATTTTTCAAGCTTTCGAAATACCGGTAAAAGGAATGAGGCAATTCGATTTTGAATGCGATAATGATCCATTGGTATTCCTTGAGACTTAGCAAATTTTAAAAATGCATCAGCAGGAATTTTTCCTTTCGGGAAATGTCCATAATAAGACGCACTTTCTTCTGAAACTCCTTCTGATGATTCCTCTATTGATGCGACCGCCAAGGCTACTTTTTTAAACAATGAATGCAGGTCAGGATCATGATATAAACGTCCCATTCCCTCGACAATGACTTGCTTATTAGCCCAGTCCGAGATTTCGGTTGTTTGTGTATAAATTTTCGTATATTTTTTCCCTTCCTGTTTGGCAGATGGCCTGATCGATACACCTTGATTTTCTAGTGCGTTCAACAACTTCAACCTTTTTTCAAATGGGATTGGTCCGACTTCTACATTAATTTTTAAACGGTCATCCCAAGTACGTTCGAACCAGTTGATGAGTCCGTGTCCTAGCCAATATTCCCCTTCAGGTTCACCTATTGTTTCAGCAAAATCTTGCCATTCAGGTAAAATAAAGTTCGGCACTCGAATATGAGCACGGTAAACTTCTTCTGGGATGTTTTCTAGTTGAACAAAAGATAAAAAGGCCTCTCGGAGAACGTTGCTACCGATTTTGAAAATAAAATCAATCGTTTGTTTCTTTTTTTCATAAATTTTTCTCAAAGCGTGCTTTTGTTCATCGGTTATTTCTGTCATTTGCTCAAAGACTTTACGATACCGCGGTTGTTTCCTGTACTCTTCATGTTGACTTAAAAATAATAAATCAATGGCTGCTTGATTGGCTTGATAAACCTCAAGGGCAAGCTCATTCGCTTCTTCATCTTGAACGAGCTGTTCCTGAAGGATGGCGGTATAATACACTAAAAAGTCATAAACATTGTCAGACATCGCTTCCCTATTGAATTCAATATGGGATTGAATGATTTCTAAAACATCATAGTAATCTAGCACCCAGTAATCTTGAAAAGATGGGGCGTCGCTTGCTAAAGTCAAGAAAACTGGTAGAATCGTATATCCATCCTTTTCAAAACATTTACGAGCATAACTTAAATAATCTTCCAGCTGTCCCAACGATTCTCCGGCATGAAATTTGTTTTCTATTAAAAGAACGAGCTTTTGTGATGGGACAATAATTAATAAATCTATGTATCGGTTTGTTTCTGTTTTCACTTCACGATAAACTTCTGCGTCTGAAAAAGAAGCATAGAAATAGGAAAGGAAATTCCACCCTTCCGCTTTCTCCTCATTTTCGGGACGCATGATGAGACGGGACAACAGTTTTTTTATAAAAAAACTGCCCAATTGATGGTTTTCATTCGGATCCAATAACCATGCCAATACATTGGAGTGCCGAATTTCAAATTGATCCACCCGCAATACTTTTAATGGATTAAACTGATGAAATTTTTGATGCAAACGAGCGAAATCTTTCGAGTGATCGAGCTGCGCAATCGAATCCAATGAATATGTCATAGCAAGTTTTTCTCCTATCCACTATCAATTCAACATGTAATTTAAAAAGGCTTCTCGAAATTACCTATTGTTATTCATTTATAAGAAACTCCAAGATATAGGGAGAAGTTCCTATACTTCCCTAGTCATCCAAAAAAATACACTACTATCATACAATGTTCCTAGTTTCTAAGTCTAGGAAAATGGGAAAACTCCCCATTGAACCTAATTGACTTACCGTCATAAAAACAAAAAATTGCGAAGTAATAACCTCGCAATATCAAAATACATTCATGAATAAATGAAGTTTTATTCGACCATTTTAGCATTGACATAAACAATAAGAAGAAGATAACCAATGACAATAAGAGGCATAAGTAATTCTAAAGGTAGGATTCTCACAAATCCACTCATGATTAAAACAACAGCTACCACAAAACTATAGGATCCCACAATGGTTCCTAGTTTCTTTTTATCTCTCACACGATGTTGGTTAAAACCACTCAACCAATACGTTTGCTTTTTCACACCCACTAAATAGGCAAGCACTAAGAAGACAACACCTAAAATCATTACATTATAATCCATAAGTAACCCCTTTCAAGTAACATAATAAAAATTTATTTCTCGATAATTGTTTTTTGAATGAAAAAGGAAAAAACTAAAAATAAAACTATGACAATAATGAACAAGTTGGTTGAAGCAAAAAAATGATCCAACCAAAGAACCAATCCTATGATGAATAAGTATATGCCTCCGATTTTTGCTACCTTGTTCCTATCTTTTATACGGAAATTATTTTTCTTAATGACAAAAAATCCCGAAATATTTTTCTTCGTAAAGACAATAAAAGAATAAACAAAAAATAAAATAGATAAAGGGAGAACACCTAGTTTAGGAACAAATATGGGAAGTGATAAAATAATGAGAGTAAAAGCAAGAATTAGAGATGATTTCACTTTCCTAGAAAATCTTTTGTTATTTGCAAATAGTATTTCATTCGCTAGTTTTTCAGGAGAGTTGAAATCTTCTTCTAATTTTTGAATGATTTCATTCTGAGTGTATCCCTGCTCCCGTTTATCTTGTACAAAAGAATACAGATGATCTTTTATTTCCTCTACATAACCATCTCGCTTTACCTTTGACATCTCTTTCAATTGATTAGAAAAGTTATCCAGGTAATCTTGAACAAAATCATCAAGGTTTTTCATTTATATTTACTCCTCCCTCCCCTAAAAAGAGCAGTACCTTATGTATTTCCTCATACTGTGTTAATCGATATTCTAAAATTTTCTCCCCTTTCGTAGTAATTTGATAATATTTTCGTTTTGGTCCTCCTGAAGAGTCGACCCAATAATAATCAATCCACCCCTCCTCAGACATTCGTTTTAAAATGGGATAAATCGCTCCCTCCGAAATGGACAAAGTCGGTACTTCTTTTAAGAATTTCGAAATCTCATACCCATACATCTGTTTCGATTTCAACAAAGAAAGAATTGCTAACTCAAAAACACCTTTCCGCAACTGAATGAACCACTTATCATCTTTTTTATCCACCTTCATAGTTCCATTATATTCCAAAAATTACTATGTATCAATGATATATATGTATGAATCATATATAGTTATTTTTTGTGACGGTGCCTTTCCAAGTAGTTGTAACTTGAAGAACAGTCTCTATTGAATCATTCTATGGAGACAATCATTATTTTCAGCATGTTAAAACCAATTTGTCTAACTGTTGAAATGTTAAAAATGGCATAAAAAAAACCCCTTTTTTAGGGGTGTTTAGTTCTTATTATTAATTATACCTGAATCTCAGCATTCGGACATCGTTTTTTTAACTCCGTAATAAACTCATCCCTATTCTTTGGAGAAATCTTAACACTACCTAGTGTGGCAGATTGATAAAATAATTCAAGTCCCTCTTTAGAGGATAAAATTCGATAACCAGTGAATAGATCGTTCGTTGGTGTCATTTTGGTGATAGACGGATAAGGAATTTTACTCCTGAATGGTCCGCCTTTCACGAATAAATAATCTTCATAGAAAACGTACTTAATAGAAAAAGTAGTCCATAATAAAAAGCCGACTGCAATGAGAAAGATAGTGACCATAATCATGACGACGGTTATGGATGCTTCCTTATCAAGGAGCGGAGGTAGTAACGTAACAGCAGCTATAATTAAAATCGCTATCGATAAAAATGTGATGAATACACCATCTATTTTTGAACGGTACATCATTGAGCCATCCCCTCTTTTTTACGGTAGATACGGTTATTATTACATTTTATGATAAATGTAGTATTACTTGTACCGAAAGAAATGAGCCCTTTCTAAAATCCACTTTTATCAGATGGCATATCATTTTTATATTCCTGCTCGAATAATGAGAAAAAGATCGTCAATAAATCTAGGGCTCATTTTGTAATTTTTATGTTATACAAAATCCAATTCCTATTCCATTCACTCTAACAAATATAGTTGCCCAACAATAGCAATCTACCAAATTTACATACTCCCAACCTCGCTTGACTTTGCCGCATCCTTACAAGTTTAAAAATAACCCATATTCTTTCCTAAACCCGAGTTCAATAGTTCCAATTGGACCGTTTCGATGTTTGGCCAGGATGAGTTCGATCCGATTTTTCTTTGAAGATTGATTCGAATAGTAATCATCGCGATACAGAAATGCGATGAGGTCGGCATCCTGTTCGATTTGGCCACTTTCTCGTAGGTCTGATAAGATCGGACGCTTGTCCTTGCGGCTTTCGACCCCTCGGCTTAATTGAGAAAGGGCGATGACGGTGATTTTTAATTCCCTTGCCATCGTTTTAAGTGCCCGGCTGATTTCACTTATTTCTGCCTCACGCGTTTTATGGAATTTACGGTCCCCTTCGATGAGCTGCAAATAGTCGATCACTACAAGCATTCTTTTTTGCTCACCGTATTCCCTTCTCAACTTTCGCACCTTGGTCCAAATATAAGGAACATCCATACCGGCTTTGTCAAAAATATGAAGGTTCCTATTGGACAGATCCCCAATGGCGGTGGAAAAACGATCCCAATCCTCCTCCTGAAACTCTTTTCTTGGATTTTGCATTTTCAGGCTGTCGATTTTTCCTATAAATCCTGCCATCCGTTTCAACAATTGGATTTTCGGCATCTCGAGAGAAAAAATCACACTTACATCCTTGACCGCTGCTTGAACGGCCAAGTTTAGGGCAAATGCCGTTTTCCCCATACTCGGACGCGCTCCAATAATGACGAGATCGGAATCCCGAAATCCTCCGGTAATCTTATCCAAGTCTGAAAACCCAGATGGAATTCCCACCATCTCGCCATGATCTTGTTCACAATACTCATATAAATTGACTAAGCTTTGCTGAATATTCCCGTCATCATCCACTGTCTCCTCATCCTGGATAGCCATAAGGTCATGGATCCCTTCTTTTAATGTTTGGCCAATTTCTCCCCACCATGCTTGGTCCATCATTTTTTCTGCAATATGTATCGTCTTTCTTTTTCGGTCGTATTCCTTGACTAATTTTTCATAAAAATGAAAGTTCGCTGTTGTTGGCACACTCCCTGCCAACTGATTCAGGTAGCTTACCCCTCCAATTTCCTGCAAACGGTCCAAACCGAGTTCTTCTATAATAGAGATGATATCAATCGGCTTTCCTTTTTCATCCAAGCTTCGTATCGCCGAAAAAATCTGTCTAAGCCTTGAAGAATATAGCTGTTCAGGCTTGATCGTACATTCTTTGATTAGCTGCTCATCGAGAAAAAATGCCCCTACTAGTGCCTCTTCCGCTTGTTCGTTATATGGTTCAAAACTCTGCATCACGTTCATGTTCTTTACCTCTCGATTCCTAATATCGCTCTCATTTGGGCCATAGATCGTTGGGCGACTTCCTCACTGGCTGGCTTATGCTTTCTCGTGATGATGACTTTCGTTTCCTCTAGATTCGGCACGGACATGGCATTGGTCGTTTTATTCGGTGCTAATTCGGATATTTTTGGAGGATAAGGGGATTGTCTGACAAATTCCAGTAAGTTTTTTTGTACCTCCTCTAATGGCCATTCTTTCATCACTTCATACCAGTAATTGACTTTATCTTGGTCAACCACGAATTGGTCATAAAAATTCCAGATCATTTTCAACAAGGTAAATGTTTCACGCTTATTCATTTAAATCAAAATCCTCCTCTTGAAGGGATTTGTACACCATCTTTTGGTTGAGATAGGACTCGAAGTTTGTCCCAAATAATGTTGATGGCCTCAAGTATTTGCACATCACCGGGTCATAAAGCCATTCCCGGGCTTTGATGTCAATGACTTTTTTGAAATCTTCCAATGTAAAACCATCTTCTATCCTTGCCAGGATGTATTCCCTTGTTTTCTTTGTATGAGGTTTGTAGGATGAGAATGTTTTTTCATTTAGATAATTGATCACTTCCTCGACTAGTTTTTCCGTCTCTGGACTTTCATTTCGCTCGATCGTTTTGTCCTTCATTCTGTCATCATTAGGTAATGGCTGTTTTGGTTGATTTGTATCGTATCGTTTGGGTAGTTCCGTTTCGATCACCGGTTTTTCTGGAGGGAGATCTGTTAATGCTTCCAACTGTTCGTAATGGATCGTATACCACTTCGTTTTATCCATCTTCGTTCGGTTCCAATTGCCAGAAATCACTAATCCCTGTTTTTCAAGCGAATGGATCGTCCGTTTGATCGTGCTTTCTGACCAAAATGGGAACTGTTGCTGCCAATCTTTGTACGTGTTGTATATCCACTTTCTCCCTTCGATCACATGATTACTCATGGACACCCAATAATGAATTTGTTGCAGGATTACCGCTTCGTTCAAACCAATTTTTACTGCCAGTGATGGAATAATCATCACCGGACTTTCTTGAATTAATAATTTGCTCATTTTTTTCCTCCCTTTCCTATTTCACTGAGTGGCTCCTAAGTAAAGTTGAAAGACCGATCCATCAGGTCAACTCTCTCACCCTTTATATAGGAAGTAGGAATGAAAAAAGACAGGGGGGTGGAAAAAAATTTTTGTTTTCAGATGAAATGTGAATAAAAACTCTTACAAAGACATATAGGATAATCGGGTACACCCATAGACTTTATATGTAAATATTTGTAATTTTGTTATTTCGTTGCTAATATAGAGTTAGTTAGTTGAATAACTAAAAGGTGTTGATCAAATGGCAAAACCAAATGGAATGAGTAAGAATGAAATTATTCAATGTGCAAAGGAGTGTTTGGTTGAGAAAGGGATTGAAAATTTCACATTACGAGCAGTGGCTGAAAAGGCAGGAGTAACACAGGGGACGATTTACTATCATTTTCGAACGAAGGAACAATTGTTCATCGATCTCGTTCAGGACATTTGTAACAACAGTTGGCAAGAATTATCTCAAACTAGAGAAAACGTGATAGAGCAAGCGCTTGATCCGGCTAAAAGTCGTTGTTCTTATGATTCGTTTTTCCATAAATTATTTCTTTCTTTGGTTGCTTCCAGTTTTAACAATGAGGAAATAAGAAGGAAACTCGGGGAAATGATGAGGAACGAAAATAAGGCTCTATCCGAGATTTTATCAAGCCTTTGGGTAGAATCCCCGATCAAAGGAGTTTCATTTGAAACATGGGGAATTTTATTCAATGCCATTGTGGATGGATTGGCACTTCAAGCATTATTGCAAAAAGACTTTCCCATTGAAAAAACATACGAGGAATTCGAACATTTCATTAAGGAGCTTAGTACTTTCAAAGGTAAGGAGGACAAGGAATGAAAGGCTTCTTATTCACTGCGATGTGGGGTTTGTTCGTATGGTTGTTGGCAACATTGTTTTTTAGGCTTTTCGGAGAATATGTTTTATTTCATCCAGGTTCAGGTTCAGTGGAGTTCTTTATCAGCACGATCCTCTTATTAGTTGGAACATCCGCTGTATTGTGGGGCGTCACTTATGTATATCTGTTATTCGATAAAACCAACCATGCTACATTAAAGTTTGGATTTTTCGGTACGATCATTGGTTTAGCATTAGACACATTTACATTATCTTATCATCATCTCGTTTTTCCGAAATTGGATAATTCTCAAGTTATTGCTTTTACCGCATGGATGACTATTGCTTATGCCCTGTATTTATTTATCCCTTACATCTTCAATAAAAAAGTCAGTTACAAATGATTAAATAATGTTCGTACCGTTCTAAGAATTAATAATAAAGTTTGAATCACATGAGGTACAACCTTTTTCTTTGTTCTCTCTGTTACTTTCTCTGAAAAAAATCTTTGTGTAATCTATGGTATTGCTTGGTTCAGACATGTTTCTTCCATCATGCATCGTGATATGTCCGATGAACCATGTTGAGTCCCTCTTTTACTTCGGAATGACATGAAGTATCGTGCAAGTTGGTCAATCATGGAACAAAGATAGCAGAATTTGATTCAATACTTATCTATTTACCGTTTGAACGGTTATATCTGAAGTTCATTCTACTTAACATAAAATGAAAGATGAAAAAAAGCCGAATATTCGGCTTTTTTTACTGCAATACTTACTCTCATTTATTTTAAATTATCTGGATTTAAAGCTTCCAATTCAGGAACAACGAACAATCCATCTTTGCGAATTAACACATCATCAAAATAAATTTCTCCGCCACCATATTCAGGGCGTTGAATTAACACCATATCCCAATGAACAGCCGAACGGTTTCCATTATCAGCTACACCTTCATATGCTTGGCCTGGTGTAAAATGAATGCTGCCGGCAATCTTTTCATCAAATAAAATATCTTTCATCGGATGAAGGACATATGGATTCACACCAATGGCGAATTCCCCTATATATCGAGCACCTTCATCTGTATCTAAAATTTCATTTAGTTTTTTCGTATTCGATCCAGTAGCTTCGATAATTTTGCCGTCTTTGAATACTAAACGAATGTTATCGAAAGTTGTTCCATTGTAAATGGTCGTTGCATTATAGGTAATAACCCCATTAACGGAATCTTTTACTGGAGCACTATATACTTCTCCATCTGGTAAATTTCGTTTACCTGAACACTTCACAGCACCAAGGCCCTTTAAAGAAAAAGTGAGATCGGTTCCCGGAGAAACGATGCGAACCTTATTGGTTCTATTCATCAGGTCCTCAAGGGCATCCATCGCCTTGTCCATTTTCTTGTAATCTAATGTACAAACATCAAAGTAGAATTGCTCGAATACATCTGTAGGTACACCGGATAACTGGGCCATAGACGGAGTGGGGTACCGCATAATCACCCATTTCGTATTATTCACACGCTCATCTAGTACTTCACTATACAGTCTGTTATACAAATTAATTTTTTCACTTGGAACATCAGATAACTCTGTGATATTGTCTCCACCACGAACAGCAATATAGCCATCCATCAGTTTCATTTGTGTCATATCCACGATCATTTGTTTCTTTAATTGTTCTTCATTGGCACCTTTTAAGAATGCTCGCGTTACCCGTGGGTCCTTAATATTGTAAAAAGGATTTCCACCTTTCTCATAGACCTTTTCGATTAATATCTTTAGAAATTCAGGATCCTGAACTCCTATCATTTCAATTAATACGTTTTCCCCTGGTTGAACCTCAATGGAATATCCGGTAATGACTTCAGCAAATTTTTCTAAACGTGGATCACGCACAATATCATCTCCCTTTGTTCGTTTGTTGTTATTTTATTCTATTAAAACAACAAAATACAATAACTAACCATCACGCCTATCTTACTCTTTCATTTCCTCAAACAATTCTTACTTTTTTTTATTGGTATGAAGCGTTATTATTATAGTCATTGTAATAACTTCATTATATTAGATATTTATTGTTAATAAGAAGTATGTTAGCTAGATAACCACATTTTTAGCTAAATAAAAAACAGTAAAAAATGCTTTTGCTTATATGATTACAATTGGTTCTCCAGTGATAGATTTCGTGAGACAAAATAAAGCACTTTAGTTTTAAGATTTTTCAAAAAAGCGTGGTGAATCGATATTCGAATTTATTGAAGAGAAAAACATACGATGTCATGTTTTTCTTTTCGTTTCGTAATATCATTTTAGCCATTTTCGGTATAGACTGGTTGTTAAATTTTAAAGGTTTATAATAACAACCAAGTTGATTGCCATAACTAATTATTTTTCTAAATCGATTCTAACTTGCTCTTTCCATTTTTTTATTTTCTCTATCGCATGTTCCTCTCCACATAGATAAATATCTTCTATTGTCATTGACCAATTTCTTGATATACGTTTTCTTTTATTATTTGGTAAAGGATTGGTTATTTTATTTATTTTTGATACGAGTTCCCGATTTTTTTGAAGAATATAATCCGTTGGCCACTCATTATCATACGCTTCAGTGAACAAGTTCACCAGGAGATTATACCCTTCTTCCGTATAGTTAGAGGGATGTTGATTCATATAACAAGAAACAAGCCAAAAATGTAAGGCATATAAATCTGTAGCATTATGTTCCCAAACAAGTGGAAATTGAAACATTTCGTAACAGGATAATCCATCTATTTCCTTCGCACCACATTCCATACATTTTCCATTCCCCTTCCATGTGTGATTGTCTACCATTGTAGGTATATCCTCCATAAAAGATTATTAAACTTTTTTTATTTAAACTTTCACGTAACGTAAAGGTAAACATTATTTTCAGTTATTCTTCCCTGTTCGTTTAATTTTTGCTAAAACGACAAATCGCTTGATATAACAACATTTTGGCGTGTTTTCCTAATATTTTATCGTATCCTATTTTTACGAAAGTAGCTCTCCTCCCCTTTTCACAAATGAGTGCTTCTCCATATAAAAAGGAAAACTGGATTTCACTATGTATAGATTACAAATTTTAGTAAAGGCTAAAAAAAATCAACTATATAAAATTCTTGTTTAAAGGTATATCAAGTAGCCACTTCGCTACGAAATCATTTAGGAATATATTCTTATTTTGTCTATAAAAGCGAATGTTTTCGTACCAAATATGACATTGTAAATAATAGTAGAAATGTCAAATCGATAGTTGTCGCTCAACTTGTTTCGTTCTTATATTTTGTAAAAGCAATTCGATTAACTCCCCATTTCATAAAAATTTTCTCATTGGACTGACCAAACTAGGAATGAAATGGTAGTAAAATGATCAATCTAAGGACAAATGTGGAAAGGGGATTCATGATGACTGCCGATAAGAATTTAAATCCAATGGATGTAATAAAACCCATCCAATACAGTGCAAAAGAATTAGATGAGACTCAACCCTTTACATCTGTTGAAATGGGCAAACTTTGGGCTACGTTTAATGGGAACATCATGTCACAGCAAATATTAACTTATTTTCTTCAACATTGTGATGATGATGCGATAAGAACATTATTGGAAAATAGTTTGGCTTTATGCAAAGATTTTTTGAAAAAGATTGAGGTGTTTTTCCATAAGGAAAATTTTCCGATTCCATTCAGCTTTACTGAAGAGGATGTAAATCTTACTGCCCCACGCTTATTTCATGATGAATTTTATGTGCATTATCTCAAATATGCGGCTAAAGCAGGACTCAACCTCTACTCCATTGCCATTCCTTTAGTTTTGAGGGAGGATATAAGAGAATTTTTTAATTATGCCAATGAATGTACCGCTATTTTATTAGGGCAAATTAATAATATTTTGTACGGACAGCATTACTTAGCAAAACCTCCCATGATTCCAATACCAGAAAAGCCTACTTTTATAAATAAACAAAACTACTTAAATGGTTGGTTCGGGGATGTCAGACCTTTACATGCCATGGAAGTAATTCATCTTTACGATAACATTGAAAATAACACAACAAGTAAAGCATTATTATTAGGGTTTTATCAAACTGTTCGTGATGAGAAAATTAAAGCTTTATTTAAACGTGGAATAGATTTGACAGATAAAGCAGTAAAGCAATGTATGGAGAAATTACAAAAAGAAAACTTGCCAACACCAACATACATAGACCATTTAGTCACAACATCCGACTCTGCACCATTTTCGGATAAGATCATGTTATTCCATAAATTGGATATGTTTGCCATGAAGATCCGTTCCTGTGCCAACGCAATCTCCGTGAATGGTAGAAGGGATATTAGTGCCTTATTTTTAAGAAACTTAACGAGTATCGGGTTATTCGTTGATGATGCAGCTAATCTCCTCATTGAAAATGGATGGATGGAATCACCGCCATTGGCATTTGACAGATCCAAATTGTGACATCTAATTGGTCCTATCCCCCCTTCCTATTTTGGAAATGACATGTTCTTTTGATTTGTTGAAGAAATATTTACTTTTCCCCTCTAGTAGATAGAAAAGTCCACTATAGGGGTTTTTCTTTGAACAATTTTATATAATTCATTCTCCTCACTCTATTCTCTAAAAAGATTTACATAATGATATTATTTTTAACTACTCCTTACTATTATGTGAAATCCCCTACTTTTTTTCGATATTCCAAAAAATAATTGCTATAATATAACACATGGAAAATGTTCGTTTTATTTCCAACTCATTGCAAGAAAGGAGAAAATAAATGGTCTGGTTTATTGTTTCCATCTTCCTTGCTGTGTTGGCTACTTGGTTGACTATAAAACTTAAAAAAGAGAAAACGAAACAAAAAGAAATGAGAAATAGCCATTACCAAGAGCTAGAGGCGATAAAAGAAATTCAAAAAGCATCGATGGAAGCGGCTGCGGCGGCCTATGATGAAAAGGTCTTACAAATATCTCAATCCTATCAACATCAAATAGAAAAGCTAATGCTGGAAAACGAAACGATTCGGAAAAATTATCTTAACCAAGGGGAAATTCTCACCCATCAAATACTTGAACATATGAAAACCACATTCATCCAAGAAAGAATCATTCTTCCGGATGAAATGATTATCATGCCTAATATTTACATCCCTGATGAAAATGGAAAGAAACAGCAAATTGATCACGTGATCCTACTCCCAACAGGAATATATGTCATTGAAACAAAACACTGGAAAGGGCATATTGTATTAGGCTTAACAAGGATGGGTAGCCATAAATTTTCTTTCTTAGCAAATTTATTGGACGATGAAAAACAAGAGGCTGTGATCTTTGATAAAAATAAATGGGGTGAATTAACTGTCAAAACTTGTGAAAATCCGTTAGGCGAGGTTCAAAACACGACCGTGATCCTTTCCAACTATTTGAAAAGTCAAGAGATTAAAACCTGGATCACCCCTTTACTATTTTTTAATCACGAAGAAAGTGAAGTTCACGATTGGTCCGATAACAGCATCGTCACACGTATTTGCAACAAAGAACAATTACAACATTTCTTTTTTCAGGAGCTCACGACTAAGGAAAGAATTTACGGGGCTTTTCAACTGAAAAATATTGAACATTGTATGGAAATCGCCAATTATTGCACGACAGTTGAGGAAAATTCCATTAAGATGTAATACTATGCACCCGTTTGTACTGCCACCCTAAAAGCCTGGATTTCATTTATAAAGCTAAACTTTTTTCTTTCCATCCATATGTTATAATTTGGAGGGTAAAATTTAGATTGAGGTGACATTCTTGGCCATACATGTTGTACTTTATCAACCAGATATTCCCGCAAATACAGGAAATATTGCCCTTACCTGTGCGGCAACGGATACAGCCTTACATTTAATCCGACCACTTGGATTTTCTACCGATGAAGAAATGATCAAACGAGCTGGATTAGATTTTTGGCATTTGGTAAACATCACTTATTATGATTCCTTGGATGAATTCTTTTCGAAAAATCAAGGCGAGTTTTACTATATAGAGACGTTTGGAGAACAAACCCATTCTTCCTATGATTTCAGTGATACATCAAAAGACTATTATTTTATGTTTGGAAAAGAAACAACGGGTTTACCAAAAGATTTACTAGAAAAACATCGAGATCACTTTTTAAGAATACCTATGAATCAGAATGTTCGATCACTGAACCTCTCAAGTACAGCTGCGATTTTGGTTTATGAGGCGTTGCGTCAGCAAGGATATCCTCATTTAAAATAAAAAATCTTTCGTGATGGAAGATTTTTTATTTGCTTTGTTTTCTAGGAATGGGTTCGTTCCCATTCCTTTTGTTTTCCTATCATTGGTCAATTCTGCCCCCACAAATGAAGACGGGGGCGATTTTGTCATTTCACCTGTTACTTTGGATACCATATGGGCGCTTGCACTACCATTCTCGAAGTTCAAAAAAATGAGGACTCATTAAATCAAGTCCTATTTTTCTATATTAAAAATCAAAATTATCTGGGTCTGGACCTACACGGTGATTTTCGTTTAACCCATCAATTCGCTCCATATCTTCTTTCGATAACTCAAAATCAAATACGTTCGCGTTTTCTATAATACGATGTTCTTTCGTGGATTTTGGTATCGTGATGACGCCATTCTGCAAGTCCCAACGTAAAATCACTTGTGCAACAGACTTTTGATATTTTTCAGCGATTTCTTTCAGTATCGGATTGTCCAGAATTTGTCCTTGCATGAGCGGAGACCAGGCTTCCATTTGAATACCATGTTCCTGACAAAACGCTTTAAGCTCTTTCTGAGTTAAGCGTGGATGGTACTCTACTTGGTTGACCATTGGTTTTATTTCAGCCTCTTCCATTAAATTTTTCAGATGATGAATGTGGAAATTGCTTACTCCGATCGCTCTTACACGGCCTTGTTTATAAAGAGTTTCTAATGCTTTCCAAGACTCTTTAAATTTACCCTCTACTGGCCAATGAATGAGGTATAAATCAAGGTACTCCAATCCGAGTTTTTCTAAGCTTTTTTCATAGGCTAAAAGGGTGGAATCATAACCTAAATCTGCATTCCATACTTTTGAGGTCACAAATAATTCATCCCTGGAAATGCCTGTTTCTTTCATTGCTTCCCGGATTGCCTGTCCGACCCCTTCTTCATTCTCATAAATTGCGGCTGTATCAATGCTTCGGTATCCATGCTTGATGGCGGTTTTCACTGCTTGAATCAGTTCTGGACCTTCTTCTACTTTAAATACCCCTAAACCAAACCAAGGCATTTGAACCCCATTAGTTAATGTCGTTCGATCTTGTAAATTTTTCGCTGTCATCATCATTTCCTCCCTTTATGATGAATAAACCGTTTTTGAATCACATGTTGAATTTGCTGTCATTCTTTTATCTTTTCGTTCCAAGGCCATACTCCACGCAGTGAGAACAACCGCTCCTAGCACCATTACTGCCCCGATCCAAGGTGTATGGATCAAACCAATCGAATCGGTAATGACTCCTCCCAAATAGGAACCAATCGCAATTCCTGCATTAAATGCAGCAATGTTAACGGCAGAAGCGACATCCACCGCACGAGGTACAAAACGCTCCGCTAAGATCACGACATACACTTGCAGGCCAGGCACATTCATAAATGCCAGTACCCCCATTAGGATAATCGTGATGACTGCAGCAATCTTAAATGGTGCGGTAAAGGTAAGAACAAACAGCACAATAGATTGAATGATAAACATATAAAATAATGCTTTTAATGGGTTTTTGTTCGCTGCTTTTCCGCCAAGGACATTACCGATCGCAATGGCCACACCATAGACTAGCAAAAGGCCCGCAACCGTTCCTTCTTTAAACCCTGTAATATCTTGAAGCAATGGAGATAAATACGTAAATACAACAAATGTTCCTCCATACCCTAAAGCTGTAATCAAAAATAGCAGTAATAGTCGGCCATTTGTTAACAACTGAATTTGATCCCGAAATACCATCCGTGCTCCTTTTCGCAAATGAGATGGTACAAAAATGAAATTAGCTAATAAGGCAATCAAACCAACTGCCACAATCGCCATAAACGAAATTCTCCATCCAAATTGTTGCCCGATAAACGTGCCAAACGGAACTCCTGTAATCGTAGCAACGGTAAGCCCAGTAAACATCATCGCAATCGCACTTGCCCTACGGTTTTCTGGAACTAAATCAGCCGCAATGGTAGATCCAATTGACATAAAGACCCCATGTGAAAACGCTGAAAGAACACGGGCAACTAGGAGAACCTCCATACTAGATGCACTAGCCGCAAGAGCATTTCCGATAATAAAAACAATCATGATCCAAAGTAATAATGCTTTACGTGACATGGCAGATGTCAGAGACGTCAAGATCGGTGCACCAAATGTTACACCCAATGCATATAACGAAACTGTTAATCCAGCTGATCTGACTGAGATATTTAAATCATCTGCTATCAATGGCAATAAACCAACACTAATGAATTCAGTTGTGCCAATCGCAAATGCACTTATTGCCAAGGCCAATAGCGCAAAATTACTCTTTGTTTTGTTCAAAGACATGACTTCCCCTCCTGATTAATCTCTTGTTGTATGAATCAAACTCTGCTAGCAGAAAATGATGAATATATTGAAGTTTCGCCGGCACATGTTATTATGGAACATATCATACTGATTGAGAAGAACGTACTTATAAGTACCATAAGCACCAAAAAGTAATATAGTTACTTTTTGGTACCTATCGATTTGGAGGGATACGATGAACAAAAAGAAATACAATATTGCAGTGGAAGCTACATTAGAGGTTATTGGAGGAAAATGGAAATGTGTAATCCTTTGCCATCTCACCCATGGTAAAAAACGAACAAGTGAATTGAAGCGCCTGATGCCAAATATTACTCAAAAAATGTTAACGCAACAATTACGAGAATTAGAAGAAGATGGCGTGATTAATCGGATTGTCTATAATCAAGTTCCCCCAAAAGTCGAATATGAACTCAGTGAGTATGGTTGGAGTTTGAAAGACATACTCGACTCCTTGTGTGCTTGGGGAGAAAAACATATCACCAAAGTATATGGAGACAAATTTTCGGTTTTAGAGGAAAATATTCTAAATGAAAAATTAAAATAATACTTCAACAATCGTAAAAGAGCTCCTCCTATCATTGTTAGGTAGGTAGGTGGTTCTTTTTCTTTTTTGAATTTTCCTGATCCTTATTTTCACAGTACGGAACCATTTCACGCCTATTCATTATTTTCCCCCTTCTCATTTCATCTTTCTTCACACGAAATCAACTTTTTCATCATGAGATTTTTTTGACATTATACAGTTAAACTGTATATAATATAACTATACAGTTAAACTATATAGTTAGACTTAGTAATTATTTATACGGAGGATTACATGAATAGAGATAAACATTTGCCACTGACTGAAACAACGTACTATGTACTTCTCTCCCTATTAGAACCTGCTCATGGCTATATTATTATGCAAAAGGTGGAGGAGCTCAGTAATCATCAAGTGAAAATTGCGGCTGGTACCCTTTACGGAGCGATTGAAAACTTACTCAAACAAGGAATGATTCAATCGGTTAAAAGTGAAGATAAGCGCCGGAAAACATATGTCATTACAGAAAAAGGGAAGGAAGTATTGAAATTGGACTTTTATAGAATGCAACACATGATTGGTATTACGAAAGAATTATTAAATCTTTAAATTGGGGGAATCATGTTGAGAAAGTTTAAATTCTTTATAGATTTTGATAAAGAAGAAAAATGGCTAAATGAGATGGCGAAAAAAGGCTATCAGTTCCTTCATAAATCGATATTCGGATATACTTTCCAAGAATCGGAACCGGAAAATACGATCATCAAGATTGACTTCCGAAGGTTTAAAAATCAAGCGGATTTCATTGATTATATTACGCTTTTCGAAGATAGTGGCTGGAAACATGTATCAGGAAGTAAAGGGTCTGGGGCTCAATATTTTAAAAAGACCGACCCGAATGCTCATGATGATATTTTTTCAGACCAATTATCAAAGGCTGGAAAATATAAAAGATTATCTGAGATGTTTATCGAGTTAGGGTTATGTTATGTGCCAATCTTTGCTGCCTTAGTAGCCACTGATGCTATTGACATAGCAGCCTTATTTCATCCAAAACAATTGTATTTAACGAAAGGTTTGTGGGATATGACTGGAGGTGAATTTTGGAAAGCCTTCTTATTCGAAACCCCATTTGTCATTTTTCGTACGTTAAGTTGGTTATTCATTCCAATTATGATCCTTTTATATTTCATCTTTGGATATAAAGCACAAATGTTATTTGAAAAACATAAAAACCAATAAATCTACAATGCATAATAAATGGCTCGACAAACGGACAAAACCTTGTCGGGCCTTTTATATTATACATATCCTTTTACACTTGGTCCCCGCCCTACTCTTTTGTAAACTATTAGTCATCCACTTCTATTTTTAATCGTCTTGACCAGTAGGCTTTTTGAGTCATGGTTAGGTTCCATTCGCCCTCACCCTCAATCAAAGCAATTCATAGTTTAAAATAAAGATCAATTGGAAACTACCGTAAGAAAGGAAGTGTGGTTTCGTGGAATTTCAAGAAGAGGAAAAACATCCGGTAAATGATGTAGACCCATTCACCAAACTAATGTTTGGTTCTGGACGAGTTCCTATTAAAGTGGACAAGTACCATTCCAACGAATCCTTCGACCGTGAAGAACATTTTGAGGAAAGCTTTCTTGGCAAAAGACGAATTCATAAAGCCCCCTTCATGCACCATCAACCAAACCAAATCCAGCAGCTTCTTAATCAAATTGACTTGGAATTGCTTATAGGAACGATTGATACCGCTATGCAAACCTATAAACAATATCAACCTTTGATCAAGGAAGTTTCTCCCTTTTTGAAGAAATTCTTAAAAAAAGGATAATCAATAATAGAACCGTGAGTTGTATCGAGATAGAAGCACCTACTATTTGGTACTAAGCGCCCCCTTCTATTCATATTCTTTTAAAAGAATAATAGAGGGAGTGTAAAAGAAATGGTAAAGGTTCGTTTACGGCCCATTGTCAATGGGATTAACTTACCCACCGTATTGAAAACAGCTATCCTTCCAGGTGACACCATTGAAAGTATCTTTATTGCTACACAGGTAGGAGAAGTCTTATTCATAAGAAACGGGGAGATTCGGACATTTTTAGATATTCGCCCACAAATTTTACAACTAGGTACTTCTGGTGGATATGATGAACGGGGATTGCTGGGACTAGCGTTCCATCCCCAATTTTATTATAACGGTTTGTTTTATCTCCATTATTCCGTTGCTGGAACCCAAGGACCAGGGGTAGAACCTAAATCTTTTCAACCTGACCCGTGTGATCCCAACACATTAAACCGCAAGTGGGAAAATCGAGAAACGCAATATGATCATATTGATACGGTCGAGGAATGGGGGTTCAATCGAAATGGTCAGCCTCAAAAACGTCGCACATTGTTGAACATGAGGAGGCCCTATTCCAATCATAATGGGGTCAACAGTTTAAACTTTTCACCCGAATCAGGAAAACTAGTATTAACGACTGGTGATGGGGGCTCAGGATATGACCCGTTTAATTTAAGCCAGAATGATTTAGAAATCGCTGGTAAAATTATTGAGATTGATGTATCAAGGTATCCATACATCCAATCTCCCCCTATTGTCACACGTTTCGATGAATTGCCTGTAACCATTCAAAATACACTTACAGTAATGGCCAAAGGGGTTCGCAATATTACTGGCATCTCCTTTCAAAGATACAACCATCAATATATTAAATATACAGGGAATGTCGGGCAAGATTTAGTAGAATCCATCTTTTCTTTTATTTATTATAAACCACTCCCTGTTCCCCAGCTAATCCAAGCTTTATCCATGAATATGGAACCCGACCAAGAAGGATTTATAAACTTAGGTTGGCGAGGATGGGAAGGAACTTTACCTACCCCGATCATAAAAAGCTGTACGACCAATCCGAATCAGGATGAGAAAACCATTGCCTATTTCAATGAAGCAGTAAAAACTTCTGTAAGGCGAATTCAGCCTTTAACTAGTTATTATCATCAAGATCAAAGATCTGATAAGTTTGCCGGAACAGCTCTTACTGGTGTACAAGCTTATATGGGAAGAGCCATCCCAGCGTTGACAGGTAGTGTGGTATTCACCGATCTTGCCCGGAAAGGTTCCCCTGCTCCAGCTCAAGGAGTTCTAGCTTATACAATGGCAAGGATGGATGGAAAACTCAATGACTATCGTATCATCGAGACAGATTACTCATTTGGGTCTCAAGCTGCCTATTATGTTAGTCTTGGAACGAACCTGGATCAAACGAGATTATTTTTAGGGGTATATGGATCAGTAAGAGTGACAGATTTCAACCAGGGTACGGTTTTTGAAATCATTCCATGACCATGAATAGAACCAACTCAGAATCAAAAAAGCCGATTTCTCCAAAAATAGAAATCGGCTTTTTTTGAGTTCTATCTTAACCACTATTATTTACGTTTCTTAAATAAGAAGTTTGTCATAGTTCCAATAACTAAAGACGCAATCACACTTGAAAGCAAAATTTTTATTAGAACGGGTATGTTGTTTTCGCTTGGAAAAATTTGCGAACCCATTAGTACGAGAACGATAAAGAAAGAGATAACATAGTCTTTTTTTCTAAATTTCAACATCATGACCACCTTTTACAAATCGCTATCTTTAAGTAATTGATAAAGCATTTACCATTTAACTAAAACAACAATCTTTTAGAAAAGAGCCAAAGTTTATAACAAACTATTAGGTATGCTATGAAAAATTCCATTATACATTACTATTATTTAGCAGGTCGAAATCCAGCTTTAACCGCTTCTTCTTCCGTACAAAACATCATTTCTGCTTTTGTTTTTTCATACCAAGGAGAATCAGGCGTATGGTAAATTTTTTCTTTTCCGATATTCCCTTTAATGAGACAGTCCTCATCAGCTTGACTAGTTTCTTTTTCTTTTGAATCGATGATTTCAGGGTGAAAACCGTCTTCTTGGGCATAATTTTCAATTTCCCAAATCCCTATTCCTTTTTGTTGTGCCTCTTTTTGAATCGCTCGAAACTGATCGACATAGCGGGTATTTGGAGGATAAATATAGGCGACCCTAGCTAGTCCATTCTTTAATAATTCTTCTTGGATCATTTTCCCATCTACATATACATAAGCTAATAACCGCCCATACTTGTCTCTTTGGGGACCGATGTCAAACTCTAATTCTATCTTTCTAGCATTTTCCACTAATTTTCTAGTAAATTCTTTCGCTTCCTTACCATATGGTTGTTCCCCAAGGCGTGGATGGGACGTCTCCGGAGTATCTACGAGTAAAAATCTCACACTTTCACGTTTCCCTTTATAATTGACAGCAATCGTATCACCATCACTTGGATGGACAAGTGCCACTTCCATTCTTTTATATTCTGTATTATTTTCCTGAGTATTGGCTTGCTTATCTGGACTGAAACTCTCGTCAGTAATCATGGATGAGCAGCCAATCAGGTGAATGGATAACAAACCAATGAATAAAATTAGCAGTAATTTTTTCAATATCATCAAATCCTTTTCCAACATTAAGATTGGTTATGATTCTACCAATTGTTATCATTTTCCTCCGTGTTAAGTTTAATCATGGCTCGACTTTTTTTCAATCCCCAATCACGAGTTTTATAGGAAAAGATAATAGTATAAACTTTTATTTCTTTTAACAATGAGAAAGGAGAGCTCCTCCAACTTTTAAGCAAGCCTCCCTTTATTCTCCTTTCCATATAGGATTTACGTGGGTTACCGTTCTTCGTTTTTTCAATCACTCGTAAATTAAAAAAAATTTAATCGGAAAGTAAAAGTCTTGAAAACTATTTATGGGATAATCACTACTTCAAAGAGTTTGGTTTGGGTGGTGTTAGTTTTGACAAGGATGCAAAGAAGAAGAAGAAAAAGAGTTCGTTGGGGCAGAGTATTTGGTGCTCTACTTTTTTTAGGGATCTTTATGGTTGGACTTTTTACAATCATTCAATACATAGAAGGCACCATTAAAGTGATGAACGAACCACTAAAAAAAGCGGAGGGAAAACAGTCCTTTCAAGGTGCACAAAAGAAAATCGATGAAATCAATGTGCTTTTATTAGGGAGTGATTCACGCGGGGAAGAACCAGCTCGAACCGATACCATCATGATTGCTCATTATGACCCACAGACTCATAAAATCAAACTTATTTCATTCATGCGTGATATGCTCGTCACTATACCGGGGCATGGACAACAAAAATTAAATGCCGCGTATTCTTATGGTGGTCCTGAATTACTAAGGAAAACCATTGTTGGGAATTTTGGATTGGATATTCATTATTATGCCATTGTCGATTTTAAAGGATTTGAAAAAGTAGTCGATTTGCTCGTACCCAATGGAATTGAAGTTGAAATCCCATACGAAATGTCGTATGGCATTGGGATGACGTTAGAACCAGGTATCCAGCGTCTTCATGGGAAAGAATTGTTAGGGTATGTCCGTTTTCGTCATGATCGTTTAAGTGATTTCGGGCGAATCGAACGACAACAAGAAGTGATTTCAAAATTAAAAGAAGAAGCGGTAGGACTCCATAATGTTGTAAAGCTACCGAAATTATTTGATCTGTTATCTACATACATTGATACAAATATAGAGAGTTCTACCATCATTACCATTGGAAAAGATATCATAACGAACAATCAGAGCGAAATAGAAACCTTACGCATCCCTGAGGATGGAAGTTTTGAAAATGCACGACACGAAGAACTAGGTGATGTATTAGAAATAGACCTCATGCAAAATATTGAATCGATTCATCGTTTTTTAGAAGAGTAGAAAAAAAGGATTTGTCCACCTGAGATGGACAAATCCTTTAAATTGTCTTTTGTTGGTGTTTGACTCCTGTAAGAAAGGTTAAAAACACGTGAGTACCTACTTTGACGGTTGGCTGGACTTGATCGTCTTTTAGTGGGTCGAGGCAGACAATATCCATCGCTTTTACCTTTGGATGACTTCCTGCTAAAAATACACCTTCTAATAATTCGGCTGTTGTCATGCCTCCCGGTGTTGAGGCTGGTACACCTGGGGCATAGGCAATATCTAGGACATCCATATCCACCGTCAAATAAATGGTATCCACTTTGGCAGATAATTCTTCTAAACATTTCGAGACCGTGTTTTTCATCCCATCTTTTCGAACGTTACGAAGTGTGAAATAGTTAACACCCTTCTCGTCCGCGTATTGTTTTAACTCCTTCGTATTAAAAAATCCATGTAAACCAATGTTATACATATTTCGGCCTTCCACTACACCGCTTTCGATTAAATTGCGCATCGGTGTTCCATTGGTAGGACCATGATCAGACATGTCTCGTAAATCAAAATGGGTATCAAATTGCAAAATACCAATCGTTTCCTTCGGTTTTGCCTGTTGCATCCCTTTTACCATCATAGCGGTAATAGAATGGTCGCCACCAATGGCACAAATTTTGGAATCACGAAAATGGTTATGAAGGGCGCAAGATGCCTCCACGATATTCTCATGACATCTATGAATATCCGTCACATGCATCGAAACATCTCCGGCATCAAGAACCGTCATCTCCGCCAAATCCACATCTTCATCCAAATTATAAGTAGCAAATCCTTTCCATGCACGGCGGAAATAGTCGGGAAATTCAGAAGCCCCTGAAGGACTGATGGAGGAACGGGATAAAGGGACGCCGAGGATAATCGCCTCGGCGTCTTTACACTTTTCCGGATCCGTCGAAGCCGTCACTGGCTTGATCCATTCATGAACTTTCTCAGGAACTCGCCCCTCTGGTCTCACCCAAGTAAAACTAGGCGGATTCATTTTTGGAAAAAGAAAGCTCTTCACAAAGCTGCCCTCCCTTTACAACAACCACACCATTTTTCACAACCGTATCCACGTGGTTCACACCATAAGAGTATTGCAGCTTCATATAATTATTAACATTGAAAATCGTGACATCTCCCTTTTTCCCCACTTCTAAACTACCAATCTCGCTACCGCGATTAATCGCATGTGCCGCATTGATAGTCGCTGCTGTAATTACTTCAGCAGGAGTCATTCCCATTTTCAAACAGCCTAAATTCATGATGAAAGGCAAGGAAACCGTTGGTGATGAACCCGGATTGCAATCAGTGGATAATGCGACTGGCACCCCTGTATCAATCATTTTGCGTCCGTTTGCCGACTCAGCCATTAAAAAATATGCTGTTCCAGGTAGAAGCACCCCGACGACTCCCTTTTTGGCCATCGCTGCCAACCCTTTTTCCGATGCTTTTAATAAATGGTCGGCGGAAATCGCACCTACCTCTGCAGCCAGCTCAGCCCCTTCATAAGCAACAATTTCATCGGCATGGATTTTTGGAATCAAGCCATGACGTTTACCGGCTTCCAAAATGATCCGCGATTGTTCTGGTGTAAACACACCATGCTCACAAAAAACATCATTAAATTCGGCTAGACCCAATTCGGCTACCTTTGGAATCATTTCTTTCACCAAAAGGCGCACATATTCATCTGGATTTTCCTTAAATTCTTTTGGGATTGCATGAGCACCCATAAACGTCGAGACGACATCAACCACATGATTTTCGTTCAGTTGTTTCGCCACTTCCAGCTGCTTCAGCTCGGTTTCCCATTCCATTCCATAACCACTTTTTGCCTCGACGGTTGTCACCCCATGAAGCAGGAATTGATCTAATCGTGCATAGCTCTCTTGATAAAGCTGCTCATGTGAAGCGGCTTTTGTAGCACTCGTAGTTGCATGAATGCCTCCACCTGCATTCATGATCTCCATATAGGTTGCCCCTTGCAGACGCATGTTAAATTCATTTTCCCTGCTACCTGCATGAACCAAATGGGTATGTGGATCGACTAACCCAGGTGTTACTAACTTGCCAGTTGCATCCACCACTTCGGCTTCACCTAATCGGTCTCCATATTCCGCCAAAAGTTCTTCATCTGTCCCAACAGCCTGAATGATCCCATCCTCAATCCAGACGCTCCCATTCTCTATAATTCGAAGCTCAGACATCGCTTCTTTTACGAGAGGAGCATGTGAGCTCCCCTCTAGTGTGACAAGCTGTGATGCATTTCTTATAAAAATGGCTTTACTCATTCCATTCAACCTCTTTCATCTTGTTTCAGCATTGGCATGTTAATTCCTTTTTCTTTCGCTGTTTTTATCGCTAATTCATAACCAGCATCAGCATGACGGACAACACCCATGCCCGGATCGGTCGTTAAGACGCGTTGCAGACGAACCTCTGCTTCCTTCGTTCCATCCGCTACAATGACCATGCCGGCATGTTGAGAATACCCCATGCCTACTCCTCCACCATGGTGAAGAGATACCCAGCTTGCTCCACCAACTGCATTGATTAACGCATTTAAAATCGGCCAGTCAGATACGGCATCACTGCCATCTTTCATCCCTTCTGTTTCCCGGTTAGGTGATGCGACAGAACCAGCATCTAAGTGGTCACGACCAATAACAATTGGAGCTGAAACTTCACCACTAGCCACCATGTCATTGATCAGCTTTCCGAAGCGAGCACGGTCTCCATAGCCTAACCAGCAAATACGAGCAGGAAGGCCTTGGAAGCTAATTTTCTCTTGTGCCATACGAATCCATTTACAAAGATGCTCATCATCTTTGAACTCACGTAATAAAGCCTCATCGATTTTGCGAATATCCTCAGGATCTCCTGATAAGGCAGCCCAACGGAAAGGTCCTTTTCCTTCACAGAATAATGGACGGATGTAAGCTGGAACAAACCCAGGGAAATCAAATGCGTTTTCTACCCCTTCATCCTTCGCTACCTGGCGGATGTTGTTGCCATAATCAAATGTTACTGCCCCTTTTTGTTGCATGATTAACATCGCCTTTACATGTTTAGCCATACTTTGCTTGGAAAGCTTCACATATAAATCTGGATCCTCTTTTCGAAGCTTCGCTGCTTCATCCAATGTGAAACCTGCAGGAATATACCCATTTAATGGATCATGTGCGGATGTTTGGTCGGTTAATACATCAGGAGTAAAACCTTTTTCAATTAAAAGCGGCAGTACTTCTGCAGCATTTCCCAATAATCCAATGGATAATGCTTTTCCTTCCTTCTTCGCTTCAAACGCCCATTGTAATGCTTCATCTAAATCATGTGTTTTGACATCTAGATATTTCGTTTGAATGCGCCGGTCAATTCTCGTTTCATCCACCTCAACGGCAATACAAACACCATCATTCATGGTGACAGCCAATGGCTGAGCCCCGCCCATACCACCAAGACCGGCGGTTAAAGTAATCGTGTGTTTTAAAGAACCGCCAAATTCTTGCCGTGCAAGCTCTGCGAATGTTTCATAGGTTCCTTGAACAATCCCTTGGCTGCCGATATAAATCCAACTTCCTGCAGTCATTTGTCCGTACATCATGAGACCTTTTTTATCAAGTTCATGGAAATGCTCCCAATTTGCCCAAGCAGGAACGAGATTAGAGTTAGCAATTAATACGCGCGGCGCATCTTTATGAGTCTTCCAAACAGCGACCGGTTTACCTGATTGAATTAATAATGTTTCATCCTCTTCCAGTTCTAAAAGCGTTTTCACAATAGCGTCAAAACACTCCCAATTGCGTGCTGCCTTTCCAATTCCACCGTACACAACTAAATCTTCTGGCCTTTCTGCTACCTCCGGGTCAAGATTATTTAGTAACATGCGAAGTGCCGCCTCTTGAATCCAACCCTTAGCATGTAATTCGGTCCCTTTATAATTCTTAATAACTCTCTTTGTTTTTGCTTGCATTTCATCCACCCCTTATTTCATCTTTCTATATTTAATTAAAAAATAAAATCTTCTGAAAAAATACGAGTGGAAAATTAGATGTTGAGTAAAATTTTTGTATTTTTCTTTCATTAATCTAGGCTTAAATGGGGATGAATGATAATTTTTTTAGATAAAGTATACTTTTTTTAGTTCATACTTTTGATTTTAGTAGGGTGGAAAGTATTCTTTAATCAAAAGTTTTTTAGTTTATCAACGTTTTTTTGAACATAATAAAAATACTGATCGAATGCAGGAGGATGGAAAAATGGAACATGCATGGCTTTCACTCATCCCATTTGTTATTGTCATTTCAATGTCCATATGGCTCAAAAATATACTCCCTGGTCTTGTCATCGGCCTGATTATTGGCTCTTTCCTTGTAAATTCGAATCTTTTGGCAGGATCCTATCAAACTGTGTCTTACCTCGTTACTACGTTGTCCGACGAGACGAATATGAAAATCATCGCCTTTCTTTATTTGTTTGGTGGTCTTGTTGGAATGATGAACATTTCAGGTGGGATCAAAGGCTTTTCAGAATGGATGGGGGAGAAAATTCGAACCCAACGCGGTCTGCTCGGATTTATCTGGCTTACCCTCCCTTTTACCTTTATGATGCCAATGTTTCGCATCATGTTAATTGGTCCTGTCGTGAAATCGTTAGCTAAAAAATTGAATATTCCTAAACAAAAAGTTGGGCTGACTCTCGATATTTCCACTGAATCCGTGATTGTCTTATTGCCAGTTGCTACTGCCTTTGTTGGTTTCATGGTTTCTTTAGTAGCAGGTAGCATGCGAGGACTGCCTAGCGAAATTTCTGCCTATCAAATCTTTTTACTTAGTATTTTGTTTAATTTTTTTGCCATTATTATGTTAGTGATTGGGTTGATTCAAACATTCTGGCCTCCATCCAAAAAGTCAAAGGACTCCCTCCAGCCAAAAGAGAATCAACTTTTAGAAGAAGTAGAACATCCGTATCACCGGGCGGGGATCAAACGAGAATTATCTTTAGTAAAAGCGCAGCCATGGCATTTAATCATCCCTGTTTTTTTGCTTCTGGGGCTTTCTTTATTTCTATTATGGAAAGACGGGACAAAAAAAGGGGCCGATTCAATATTTGCTGCCTTTTCAAAAGCAGACGCCACCTTTGTGATGCTCTTAGCTGTATTCATTACACTAGTTTTATCCTTTCTTTTTTACACAGTAAGACGGCAGCCATTAGGAGAACTCTTGTACCATTTTTATGATGGGGGAAATCAAATGATGGAGGCCATCAGTCTGCTTGTTTTAATCTGGGCCCTGACATTAGCGGCAGAAGATCTCGGTTTTTCAGCCTTTATTAGTTCCACATTGGGGGCATTCTTACCTGCTTTCTTAACCCCGGCCACTATTTTTCTGATTGGATCGGTTACGGGTTATTTTATCGGTTCCTCATGGGGAACATGGGGGTTGTTTATGCCATTAGGAATATCACTAGCTTCCTCCACAGGGACATCCATCCCTTTAACCGTAGGTGCGGTATTTGCAAGCGGAGCTTTCGGAGCATTAGCTTCTCCATTAGGCGATACGACGATCACCACTGCTTCAATACTCGATCTCACTTTGGTCGATTATGCTCGCTATAAATTGAAGATTTCGTTGGTTGGAGGAGCCATAGCGACTGTTTTATATCTCATGAGTGGGTTTTGGTTACAATAATTAAATATGTTTTATTTCATCGCGTAATCCATACATCAACTCTCCTGTTCCAATGATAATTTGGGCAGGAGATTTTTTTGAAATAGTTTTAAAGTTTTTTACTTCTTGTCCATATCGTTATATAATTCAAATTAATATTTTATTAAAAAAGGGTGATGGAAATGAGAGAAGTTACATTAATTCAGATTTTCAATCATCATATTGCTCAAAAATATCTCAATCGATCAGGTGTTGTCCATGCCATTGCTTGTGCTTATCATGCCTTTCGTTTGGCTAAGGAATACGGTGTATCGGTCGACCTAGCGACAAAAGCAGCCTTGCTACACGATATTGGTCATTACACATGGTATCGAAATGGCAAATGGGATTATGATTTATACAGACAAAATGATATCCATGCCATCAAAGGGGCGGAAAGAGCTCATAAATTATTGATCAGATTAGGGGAAAACCCCATTATGGCCAAAGATATTGCCTTAGCGATCTTGTTTCATACGGATTCATATATGACAGAAGGTTTTATTAAAAGGACGCCATTACAAGAAATCGTAAAATTAGCAGATGAAATGGATGAAGAACAAGGCGGGCTCCATCATTATAAAAAAATGGACAAAGATAAAGCGATCAAAATGATTGAACGATTAGACCAGATGGTAGAAGACGAAATGAGTCAAGACTATTTAAATAAGCATCCCCTAGCGTATAAAAACCAAACCGATTAAAAAGTTAACCACACAAAAATTCCTCTCGTCCCATACAAAAAAGCGATGTTGATCAACATCGCCTTCATTATGGTTGCTTCACCTTTGAAATAATTTTTGCTGTCACAGTCGATTCTTTAGGTTCTTCTGGTAACTGAGATTTTTTCTCGGCAATTTCTTTTAATCCTAATTGAATCATTCGGAATGCCACCACCCAAGAAATCGCCATCAATATACTATGTCCATAGGGAAACATACCTGGTATATCGGTGTCCCATAAAGCATGTATCAGTACAACTAGTAAAAAAATGCGAATGAATTTGGGCTTTACTAGTATGCTTAACGAAAAGTTTTCATTCTCTCGGGCACGCAAGAAAGCCGCTCCAATTAAAGCTGCCCATGCCACATGACCTCCTGGAGCCAACACACTGCGCCATAAAAGAGTATTGTATAATGTTTCAAAACTCCCGGTAAGGAGGCTTCTTAATGCATAACCCGCTGTTTCAAAAGCAGCGAATCCAGCCCCAACCGCTGCTCCAATCAGCAGCCCATTTAAGATATACCGATATTTCTGGTTTCTAACAAAATAAATAACCGTAATTGCTTTGGCAAGTTCCTCGACAATCCCAATCGTAATCGGATTAATGTTATTCTTAAGAAGATTAAAAAATACGAGCGCAGCTAACATCGAGAGAATTCCACCGATAAATACCACGTAAATGATTCGATATATAGCTATATTCTGTGGTGCATTCATTTCCCAAAAAAAGATAAGTGTTGTCAATGGAACCGCAAAGGCACCTACAACGATAAGCCCCGGCAGAAAGTTTATGTTTTGGAACCAAATCAATCCAATATGCAACCCTAAAAAAGTCAGCAAGGCAAAGATAAACACTCTGGCAAAAAGCCATGGTTTTGGCCATGTTTCCTTTACATCCTCTATTTTAGGTGTAGTAATCGCTGTGCCTACAATAAAAAGCCGCTCCGCTTCAAGGACACTATGCTTGCGGAATACCCTTGAGAAAATATTTTTAATGTTGGGTACGATGGAGCGGTGATTTCTAGGTATACCATCGACATAGCTGGCAAACTCATAAAATAATTGGTTTGGATCCTGAATTTCATCCTCGCTCGAAAAATTTTTACCACAATTCAAACAGAACTTTACTCCCTCTGGGTTGGAGTAAATACATTCCGGGCACTTCATTCTGTATCCTCCTCTTGGTGACGCCATCATGATAAGACTGATTGATTTTACTTTACCCTATCATGCCTGACAAAATGAGAAATGGTGATGAATTTGTCTGTAAAAATATTTTTTCATTTCCCATTTTTTAAGGAGGATCATTTCCCGGTTGTCCTTTTAATGGTTTTCCACATTAACAAATAACCTCGAATTTTACATTTTTCAGCTTATATCTAAAAATGGGGGGAAGTTTAACATTGCTCCTCCACCTAAACCGATTTTTGTTTCCGATGCATCCAACAACTAGCTTAACAGCCCCACCGTCACTCGATGGGGCTGTTAAGCTTTCCTTAAACAAAACTGGCGCTATTTCTATTTTCAATGAGAGTCCGTTTCCTCTATTGTTTAACCGCTTCCATAATCCAAACAAAATCATTCCACTGCTTGAATTTTACCTGAAAATCATTGGCTGTCATGATATTTTGTAAATATGGGATGGTTGTATAATATTCCGTCTGTAAATCGTGAGCCAAATCATCATAATGCGCGGTCTTCGCCTTCTCAATTGCTTGTTTATGATCGGCTTTAGATGGAAACATCGTATCAGCAAAAACCACTTTTCCACCCGTTTTTAACAGTTCACGATAAATAGAGATCGCCTTCGCTTTTTCTTCATCTGTTAAATGATGAAAAGCATAAGTGCTAACAATGGTATCTACCTTTTTCGGTACAGGGAATTCTAAGAAATCCCCATCCATGATCGTCACATTGGATTTTGCCATCATTTTTTTCTGAAAAAGTTTTTTCATGGCTTTCGAAGGTTCGATCGCCGTTACCTTATGGCCTTTTTCCAACAGTTTTTCTGTTAAATTTCCCGTTCCAGCCCCAAATTCTATTACATCTCCATGGGAAAGGAGTGCAACCTCTTCAAGTATCGCTTCGTAGTTTCTAAACACTTCGCGATACTGTTCATCCTTACCTGAAACGGAATGATCATAAGATTCTGCCCATGACTCAAATATATCTAAAAATTCTCTACCCAATTTAATCACCCTATTATAATATATACTTATAATTCTTATCTGTATAGTATGATTTATAAAAAAATGTGTTCAAACCATTATTTTACAATAATATTACCACTCTCTCTCATTCCATTAAAAACAAAAAAAACCTATTGCCCGGCAGTCATAATCTTCTGCCTACAATAGGGAATGAACTCGCACCATAGTGCCTCCTTTTGAGCTTTATGAATTACCCATTAATGATGACATCTCGGACAACTATGATAGCTTTCTTTCATTGATCCGCAGTAAACACATTTGCTCTTGTTCTGTTGCATTTTTTTATTTTTCCACTGATCATAAGTTAAAGAATAAGAACTAGTGTCGTTTAAATATTTAATATAGTCAATACCGTAAATATAAATCAAAAGTATCACCTCCGCCGATCATTATCAATGTATGCGCTTACATTCAAAAATTACACTGAAATTATCTAAGCGGGTGATATTTTTACTCTTGATTATTTACAATGCTCTCTCTATTAGAGGGATGTTTCGGACTTGTTAAGAAGCATTTCTTATTTATCCTTCACAATCGGCTGATCAATCAAATCCTGATCAATCGTATTCGTTGTATTGATTCCATTATTATTTTGAATGTTCACCGCTTGATTGGAAGAACCTGAACCATGTGTCGACTTAGAGGCATGTTTGGGGGAAATCTTTAAGGAATTTCCAAATTGTACAACACCGCCACTCACTGTATCAATTTTTATTCGATGATCAGACATAAAAGCACATCCTCTTTCTTTTTACTTGCATTTCATTCTATGTTTAATGGGTAATAGGTGTGCTGTTTCTTAAATGGTCTACTATGGCAAACTCGAATTCCTTTCCCAGGAACAAGTGATGAAATTCAAATCTTATTCAATCATTTTTATCCTAGAAAAATCAAAAAAGGCCCTCCTTTTATGAAGGAGCGCCTAGCCATCATCAATTTGTCTATTATTTTCTAATGTTCTACAACATTATCATGGACCTTTTCTTTTATTAATTCAAGAAATCTTTCTGGTTCATCTAACCGAATCGCTACTTGGTCAAATTTTTTTATCATTCCCAATGTTAAGGTTGCTTCCACAGGATGTTTCAGTTTCAAAATAACGTCTGGAAAGGTCTCTTCAAAATCACGCGCCATGAATTCGATTGTATTTTTAGAACGTTTTGTCGCAATCGATTTGGATCCACGATTACCTCGTCGATATCCGTCCATTTAATATCCATCCGTTTTGTTAAACCGAGTGATAAATACAGTCTGTCATTTGTGACATGCACTGGATTATGGCGTACAGCTTGAATGTCAGCTGAGAAAAATATAACGGAATAAAGGTTAATCACAAGCAAAATAATGGAGAGAATAAAATATTTTTCATGTAACCACCAATGTAAGGCCGCTGTTTCTAGAATGACCGCATGGATCAACATGAATTGCATGGAAAGATAACTCGATTTTTGATGCAAGGTGAACCAATTATTGCCCTTAGGAGGTTTCTTTCTCCAGCTTGCGAATGCATAGTAAAACATCAGCATTTCAGAACAGATGATTTGAATGATGGTGATTGACTTGACTTTTTGGTTCACAGCAGTTGAAAAAGAAAAGAGAACCGGCAGTGAGCTTTTCCTAACATACTGAACTATTTTTGGCAATTGTATAAATAACGATACGAGAATCGCGATTTCCAGAAAAATTAATCCACTTTCCACGGCAAAACCTATCCAAGTAACGCTTTCCAAAGGAGCTAAATACTCCATTGGAATGAAAAACCGTACGAATACGAGTCCCCCAGCTATACCAAAAATGAAATTTTTCCAGGTCACCCTTCCCTTCCACGCTAAAAATAATAATGGGGAAATAAGCGCCAAATCAATCATCGATCCTGCCACAATCATATTCGTATCATTAGGGATTAACTGGATGCCAAAAGAAGTATAGTATAAGGAATAATTTGCACTTAGTACGAGCAAAAGGGACACTAGAAAAAAATATCTGTTGAGACTCTTCTTAAGAACCACAAGAGTCATCCCTTTCCATCTTTTCCTACATTATACCATCATTTTCCTATTATCACTTTATGAAATGGAATAAATTATTGCCTATTCCCCCCTATCTCATACAGCTTATAAGATTTTACATGCATTTGATTTTATCTAATTTTCATTTAAAGTTTACTAATATTCAGTTTACATAATATGATTATTTTATTATCTCAATTAAGAAGGGCTGTCCGGAAAGTGGTATTTCAGCCGAAATCTTTATAAAAGCAAAACCCAAGAATGCTGTTAAATCAACATTCTTGGGTTTTTAATTTGGGTTCATTTTTCTCTTAAATGGACTTTTTAGACAGCCCCTTTTATTTCATCTTCCATACTCTTAACACGTAACCGCCACAACTGCATTGATCAATAAATTTCATCTTAATTTCGTCTCCAAATACTTTCTCTAATTCTTGTGTTAAGTACAGTTCCGGGTTTCCGAAGCTTTCGGATGTGACTACATTCACATAAAATCCTTTTGCTGTTTGTTTGACAGCCTCAATAGCATCAACCATTAGTAATTCACGATTTTTTTCATATTCTTCATGTTCTAGAGATATAGACCAATTCTTTTCCACTTACAATCACCTCTCACCATGATTCTAAATGGTTTTTCTATGGCATGAGGTGATGATGATCATAAAAATCAAACTTTTCAGGATATCTTTCACTCTGTTTTAAGATATAGAAAAATCACTCTAAAGGAGAAATGATGATTTTTGGAGTAATGAATTGGAGGTACAAAGAACTTTGGTAGCTTAAATCGAGGTTAATGAGATGATTTTTAAATCTGATCTTGTCATACCTATCACTGACAAAAAAGACCCCTATATGGGGTTATGCTACTGCCACTGTAATAAAGATGGAATTATTCTACAATCTATTTTTTTCTATGGTTCATCCTTGTCTAATTGCCCAATACATATAAGAGCGGACTCCACCCGACTGGTATCAGTAGTTGGGGTCTCTACTCTTATCATTCCAAATACTCAAATGGCCACATCGACAAAAAAGACAATGATCATGATCAGCTGGACAACTGCTTTGGCTATTGTCCCACTTAAAAACGCGATAAAAGTAGCAAAGGCAACTTTAAATGATTCTTGGAACGATTTTTTCTGTAGCATTTCCGCTATTAATACAAAAGCAAAAGGTATAATAATCACCCCAAAAGGTGGAATGACAAAGCTTCCGACAATTAAACCAATGGCCGCTGCTCGGTTCCCCCATTGGGTTGCTCCGGCTTTATCAACAAAATGCTGGTTTGCCAAATAATCTGCCAAGAATAACAAAATCGTCAAAATGACCAACATGGTAACGGTGATCCAGGAAATTTCATTTGAATTAATGCCAAAATGGTAAATCCCAACTCCAGCCCAAATAACCAATACCGAAGGAATAATGGGATATAACAATCCAACAAAACTTAAGATAAAACAACCAATGATTAAAATCCAAAATAGTATATCTATAGTGAACACCTCTTTATACCTGCAATTAAATTCCTCTTCTATTTATATCTTATCCGTTTTCCTTTTTCTAATCACTTAAAGTCATATTATGTAAATGTTTCAATGGCAGAAAAGACACTGAAAATAACATTTCATTCATTAAATAAATGGACTAAACATCATATGACTCCTACGTCTATGCTCTTACTTGTTTCATGAATATTTGCGCTCGCTGCATATGTTCCTAGGCATCCATCCTCTAAGATTCTAACATATTTAACAACTTTATAATGGATATACTTTTTTAAATCGTTCACATACAACCAACATACTTGGCGAATATTCCATATCATATTCTTTTAATGACTCAGTAAAAAATTTTTCGTGTGCCTCCCACCAATCCTGATAATCTCCTTCTCCTTCAGCTAATGCAAATTCCTCTGTTACCTTATTCATCGGAACCACTTCAACCGATTGAATTTGAATGACTGCGACAGGCTCTTCTTTACCATCTAAAACAATATAATATTCACCAGCTTTTGGTATCTCTTCTTTTTCTAATTCATAAAATACGAAACCTGAAGTAGTTGCGGTCTTCTTTCCTTTGATAACTAAATCGGCTAACCAATCAGGTGAAACTCCGAATTGAAAGGCATCTTTATATTCAATCCCTTCTTGACCAGTAGCTAGACAAAAATCATTCCAAAATGGTTGTACTTTCCTATTCATAAAAACACCCTTTAGTAAAAATGAGTTTTTCCTCTACTAACCTAGCCCGTTCGTAAAATGAGGTCTGAACGTTAAGACGATCGTTTTGGCTATTCATTTTTATTATATCGATAACCTTGACACAACGTAATTGCCCTTGGGACCTAGATCTCGTATAACAAAGAGAATATCCATACCCTTTATTTAGAGTATGGTGCACCTTCCTCATTATTTTTTATTTCTTGTGTTTCAACGATATCTCTTTCTAAGACAATGTTTGATTGATTTATTTTTAATTTCGTTTGAATCCTGTCATAAAGCTTGATGGGACAATAGCCAAGCAATCCCCCAGTGGTGTTTAGTAAGAGATCATCTACATCAAAAATTCCGAGAGAAGAAATAACTTGTAAGCATTCTAAGACTAAACTTAAACCGAATGATAGAACGAATACACCTTTGAATGATATCTCTTTATTTTTCAAAAAGAGTACAAGAAACATTCCAAATGGTATGAACAAAGCGATATTCCCAAACAAATTACTGAAATCACGCAGCACTGATAGACTATGGATATTAATAATTATTGTTTGAAACGGGATATAATTGCCGCTTTGCAACTGGGACATAAGATGATCAGGGTTCCCAAGAGTCCGCTCAAAGTGATGCCAGAGAAGGGCCATATCCATCCAGTGGAATTTAAATAGAATGATTCTAAGTAACCCATACAAATATAGGACAAAGAGCGCTAGTAAAATGAGTTTGTTTATTACCTTCTTTATCATTTTATTCATTCCGCCTCCCTTCCCTCCCTGACATTCGTATGTGTTGTACTAGAATACATGGTCACAATGATCCCATCCATATTGTTGCCTGATATCTCATAATGAAGATTGGAGGGCACATGTATCGTTCTATCTTTCGTTACCGGGTAATAAGAAATCTCGTATTTTTTACCATGTATGGTGATGGAAACCGCATTTTTTTCTTTCAAGTATTCCAAATATTCTTCTAAAGCAAAGTTTTTTTCCTTCATAATCACACTGTGTGGCAGTCCAACATAGCGAATATGCCAAGGTTCATATTGAATTCCAGTTACTTTCGTTTTGTCCTTTGGATATCTTAAAATAAAGCCGTATTTCCAAGCATTATTTTCTAGCCACTTTCCTTCAGGTGCATGTTCCATTTTTGACAAACTTGATCCTACATCAAGTGATAAGCCAGAATTGTGTTCACTATACCCTGCTGGTAAGGCATAACTAGCCCCCATTTCATGGTAAAGCCGATTTTGCTCATCAAAGTTACGATAGCCACTATTGATCATATAGTGACGAACCCCTTCCTTTTCAGCATCTTTAACCATCTCTGAAAATTTTTCAGCCATTTCTTTTGACAAAAAGATATTCGCATCTTTCAACCCATATCCATTGATTAATTCGTTATATTTAGCTAAATTTACGATATCTGACTTGATTCCTTCTTTATGAATAGGATATTTACTGTTAATTAATAGTAGTTTTCCTTGATAGATTTGTTCTTTTTTAATAGTTATGGATTGAGTATTTTTAGAAATCCCTTCGTTATCGAATTGATTTTCGTAATTTTGATTATGATTCTTCATTTCTATATGATTCTGAAAAATGGGTGCTTGATCAATGACATATAAACTTAGACACCAAAAAAATAACGAGATAAAAACCATCTTTTTCATTTATGTTTCCTCTCCTTCAGTGATTACCAAACGCGCACTTTACGTTAGATTTCAAATATGGATGAACTTGTCATGATAGGGATGACACCAAAACGGGATGAAAAATCATGAAATCATTTCCCCTCGTCCTTTTCACATCCATACATGGGAATACCGATATTTTTCACACCATTAGCCTCTATTTGTGTAAAAGAAATACAGTTAATTTCTCGAAACACAACCATTGTCAAAAATGAATTTTTTCGCGTAATCATTTCATGACCCCCTATTCATGTTCTTTGTGTGTGCTTGATTTCTTCGTATCAACTTATGTATCGATTTTTGTGCAATTAAAAAAGCTCGTTCCTACGGTATTTAGATTACCGAAAAAGAACGAGCTTTTTATTAATTTTTAATGGATAAATTCATAAGAAAAAGTTAAGAAACTATTCATTTTTTCCTAAGTTTGCTCTGGTATGACAGGAAGTTCTACTGTAAAGGTCGTATATTTCTCATCACTGTCCGCATAAATACGCCCGCCGTGGGCAATGACTATTTCCTTCGCTATGGCTAATCCAAGACCTGATCCACCTTTTTCAGAGGAACGTGCCGTATCCAGCCGATAAAATTTTTCAAATATGGTGGTAAGTTTATCTTTAGGAATGCTCCCAGTGTTTTTGAACTCGATTGATACCATATCCCCCTTGAGACCAGCATTGATTTCAATGATAGTGTTGTTTTCACTATACGCAGCAGCGTTTTTCAGTATATTGTTAAAGACCCTTGCCAACTTATCGGGATCACCGAATACGGTCAAATCCTCAGGAGCATGGATGACCGTCTGTTTCCCTTTTGCAGCAAGCTGGGGATAAAATTCATCGGTCATCTGAACTAGCATATAGTATAGATCTATTTGCTTTTTCGTAAGTGGAATCTCTTGAAGGTTATACCGAGTAATTTCAAAAAACTCATCGATTAGTTGATCTAGACGATGGGCTTTATCCAATGTGATACGTACATATTTTGCCTTTTGCTCTACAGGCATGTCTGGCGCCTCGTCAAGTAAACTCAGATAACCGATAACAGATGTGAGGGGAGTTTTAATATCGTGCGCCAAGTACAACACAAGATCATTTTTTCGTTGTTCAGCCAACCTTGCATCTTGCTCTCGCTTTTCAAGTGTCTGTTTTAATGTATTAAGCTTCTGTTCCATGAACCCCATTTCTTCAGACATCTCGATGTCTTTCTCTTCGTTTTGAATAAGTATATCAATACCAGCATTGATTTCGTCAAAGTATTTTACAAATTTTGAAAGCATGAAACGAGAAAAAATTAGAATACTGATGATAATCGCAACAAAGATAATCACTTCTAAATTATTCCGAATCGTATAATGATAAAGCAATAACGCTTGCTCGTGATCTAAGTAAAAAGTGTATTCTAAAAAACTTACGATCCCGTCCCCAACCCGTCGCCAGGCAAATAAACGTAAAATTAATACAAATACAACGGCTGTAACAACTGTCACAAGGAAATATTGGTTAAGTTTCCGTTTCAGTTTGGAATAATCGTTTTTTTTATACCTATTTTTATTATTCAATCTTATATCCAACTCCCCAAACTGTTTTAATATATTTAGGATGATCACTTCGGTCGTTCATTTTTTCGCGCAAATGTCTGATATGTACAGTAATCGTGTTGTTACTCTTGCTGAAATATTCATCTCCCCATATTTCATGAAAGAGCTGCTCAGAACTTACCACTTTCCCCTTGTTTTCACAAAGGATTCGCAGGATGGCAAATTCGGTTGGAGTTAGGGATAAAGGCTTCTCGTTCAGAAAACACTCATGAGTGTCTTTATTAATCACAATTCCAGAGTGAACGATCACATTTTCGTTCTGCTCGATTCCTCCATTGTATTGTTTGTAACGACGCAACTGTGCTTTCACTCGAGCAACTAACTCCAATGGGCGAAAGGGCTTTGTTATATAATCGTCCGCTCCCATCGTCAGTCCTGTAATCTTATCAATTTCTGAATCCTTCGCCGTTAACATGATAATTGGATACGTGTGTTTCTCCCTTATTTTTTGACAGATAGTTAAACCACTTGTACCAGGAAGCATGATATCCAAAATGGCAAGGTCAAGGTCCATCTTTTCTATGCATTCCAATGCTTCTTCGGCAGTATAAAATTTAAAAACCGTATAATTTTCGTTTTTCAAATAGAGCTCAACCAAATCGGCAATTTCATGTTCATCATCGACGACAAGTATTTTATTGCTCACAGTGTTCCATCCTCCTACTCAATTAATGAACGGTTCTCTTTTCTATATCAAAATCTTTTCCCACTGGCTTCTAATGTAAAATTGATAGCAACCTGTTCTCAAAATATTATTGTACACGACGATCTGTTATCAGTCAGTTTGTACTGTAGACATCCAAGTAGAAAGTTATTTATTATAACCCCAGCTTTAAACCTATTCCAATCCTTAAGTTCACAATAATAGTTATATACTAATTTAAAGGAATAGTCTTTTTACAAAGATCTCACCAATAAATCTTTGAAACTCCAAGAGGAAAAAGATAGTGGTAAATAGGAGTTTAAAAGAGGATGGAGGATCAATTCTGTCGTTGGGGCGTATAAAAGCAGAATAGATGAACTATACAATAGGTGATTTTATTTACACATTTAATGTGTTAGGTACTGGTACTGCTGACGATTATAAAAAGATTCCAAAAGTGATACGATTAATATAAGACAAATACTTCTTGAAAAGAAAGACATTAACCATGCATAAAGAAGTATAAAAACCACCTAAAATCAAGGTGGTTTTTGCATTTTAATCTAATGGAGAATCGCCTTTTTCCCAATTTGTAGGACCTTCTTCACTCGGTATAAACTTAGTCCAATATTCACCCGTTTTCCTATCAAAAATAATCATATTATTTTCATTAGCAGGAACTAATTCATATTTATATTCATTGTTAACATTCCCTTTATTTGTAATGAATTTATCAACTGTCACCATTAAAAATATGCCTAATATAGTGAACCCTATTATGATGGAAAGACCAATTATGATGGATGAATGATTTTTCACGTTTCTTCCTCCAACTTGAATAGTTTTTGTGTTTCATATCTATCTTTCTAACTATAATTAGTTAGCTTTCAAAACTAGCTGATTTTCCATTAATCTCCATTAACTGTAAATATATCTCTATATTAACAAAAATTTGAAATTTATAGCAATAGAGATTACGAAAACTGCCCATAAAAAAGAGGGTATATACTCATATTGAGCATAATCCCCTCTCTGTTTCATTTTTATAAGATGTTATTTTTGATATTTTGAAAGTTTCGCAGTTAGATTTCCAGATTTCCTTTCTGGTGCTTTTGCTTTTAAATTAGAGGCCCAAGCAATTTTGGATTCATACTTCTCTGTATGTTCTTTTTTAATTAGGAACTGCAGCCGCTCTTTGTTTTTTTCAAGGGATTCTTCCAGTGATTGTAAACGGTGCCTTGGGAAGGAAAGACCTGCTAAAATGGTGGTAATCGTTGGGTCACCTTCCGTGATATACGTTCCCTCAAACAATTCCACTGGTTCCCCAATTCCCTCAAATATAGACGGCACATTAATCAATTTTGCCATTGATTCAGGGCCTTCATAAATGAGCCCTGCACGAATGACCCCCACTGTATCAACCGGGCAAAAAATCGACTTCGCCCATGAACGCTGGATCAATTTGGAAACATCTGCCGTCGTTTTTGCATCAGTCACCGTTGCTGAACAGATCATGGTTACGCCTCTTGTATTTAGGATATTCATTAAATCTGTTTCATCAAAATTCCCGTAAAACGAACTTTTTTGTGTAATATCCAGTACATGAGAAATGGCCTCCATGACTTGACGATTAGAAGAAAGATAAATTTCTTGTTTGCTAGATTGTGGATTTGTCTTACGCAATTGATCATTGTCCACCAAAAATACCGAGGAAATGCCTTCAATCTTTGAAATTTGTTCAATACATTCAGCTGCATTAATTCGGTTCCCAGCTAAAACGTTACGCTCAGGTAGGATGGCGATAGCCCCCACATGAACGCCTGGCAATTGGTCCAATAAAATATCGATTAAGAGTGGACTCATCCCTGATCCAGTTCCACCATCAGTAGAAAAGGCTACTAATAATAGTTTAATGTTTTTAAAGGATTTTTTGACAAAGTCAACCATTTCCCGATAATGTTCATGAACTGCCCGCAAGCCAACTGACCGATCCTGCCCTGCTCCATTATATCCTGGTACAAAATACTTCTTTTCTACTTTAGTATTAACAGCCCCATCTCGTTGATTCGTATTAATTAGGGCGGTTGGAAAACCCAATGTAGATGCTATTTCAGCGATATTTCCACCTGCTTGACCAACACCTAAGATGCCAATTGTTTTCACTAAATCGCCTCCTCACTACTATAACTAATACTCATGTATGTACGAAAATAGACTTTTTCTTTTAAAAAATAACCTTGTCCCCATACACTTTTATAAAAATATTTCTGTCTATCCATGAAGAAAACCAAAAATCATCATGGCCAAAGGTGAACAATCCGAATATGTATAAAATTACCCCCTAAACACATATAACTAAAAAGTCTTTGACATATTGAATAAAATACTGTACATTACAAATGTACGAATGATTTTAACAAAACTTCAATTTAATGTTCGTGTTTAGGGGTGTTTTTCATGGATGTAGTATTTGATTACGAAGATATTCAATTAATTCCTGCAAAATCCATTGTCAAAAGTCGTTCTGAATGTGATACCAGTGTTGAATTTGGTGGTTATAAATTTAAATTACCTGTTGTCCCAGCCAACATGCAGACTATTATTGACGAGAAGTTAGCGGCATTTTTAGCTGAAAATGGGTATTTCTATATTATGCATCGCTTTCAACCGGAAAAACGTCTTGCATTTGTAAAGGATATGCAATCACGTGGTCTCATTGCATCGATCAGTGTGGGAGTTAAAGAAGGTGAGTTTGAATTCATCAAACAATTGGCAGAGGAAAATCTTACACCTGAATTCATTACCATCGATATTGCTCACGGCCACTCCAATTCGGTTATTGAAATGATTAAACATATTAAAAATCATTTACCGAAAAGCTTTGTCATTGCTGGTAATGTGGGTACTCCAGAAGCCGTTAGAGAACTAGAACATGCTGGTGCAGATGCTACAAAAGTTGGAATTGGACCAGGTAAAGTATGTATTACAAAGATTAAAACAGGATTTGGTACTGGCGGCTGGCAGTTAGCTGCTCTTAGATGGTGTGCGAAAGCGGCAAGCAAACCGATTATTGCCGATGGTGGAATTCGTACACACGGTGATATCGCAAAATCCATACGATTTGGCGCCACCATGGTCATGATTGGTTCCTTGTTTGCAGGCCATGAAGAATCGCCTGGTGAAACAGTTATTAGAGATGGAAAAACGTATAAAGAATATTTTGGATCTGCTTCAGAATATCAAAAAGGCGAAAGAAAAAATGTAGAGGGCAAAAAAATGTATGTAGAATACAAAGGCCCGATTATCGATACATTGATTGAAATGGAGCAAGACCTTCAATCCTCTATTTCTTACGCGGGTGGAAACAAATTAAAAGACATTCGCACAGTTGACTATGTAATCGTTAAAAACTCGATCTTTAACGGCGACCGAATCATATACTAATGTATTTAAATTAACATTATAATGTATACGAAAAAATGGCGTGAATCTTCTATTTAATTGGAAGGGTTTACGCCATTTTTTATTCTCATCTTTCGATATTCCTTCATAAATAAATCTTCTTCCTTTCCTTTATTATCCTTTACTCTTAAACGTAATGAACCTATTTCTAATATCCTCAAAAATCTATGTAACAAAAATGTAATTCTATTCTATTAAAAGCATTCATAGTAATAGAAAAAAATCAATGATTTATTTGGAATGGAACATGGAGGAAAAACGATTGAAAAAACTATTTGCGACTCTCGTACTTATTTTATGCCTATCAATGGTCTCTCCTGCTTCTGCAACCTTCCATCAAAGTAGCGAGAACATGACAAAAATCAGCAGTGAACAGTCTCCCCCATTAGAAGAGTTGGCAATAATGGATTCACCCATTCAGAACCTCGATCTTATATATGCGGGAGAAATGGTCCATACTATAAAATCAGAAGCTTCACCTTCAAATGCTCCAGAAATAAAAGTAGGATATTCCAAACGCGAAATAGATTTGCTTGCAAGACTAGTTCGGGCAGAAGCGGAAATCGAACCCTTTCGAGGGAAAATAGCCGTTGCTTGTGTCGTCCTTAATAGAGTAGCTAGTCCTACATTTCCAGACACCATCAAAGAAGTCATTTATCAAAAAAATCAATTCCAACCTGTCATGAATGGAAAAATCAACCAACCAACTGATGAGGAATCCATTCAAGCCGTTCATGCGGCAATAAATGAACAAAGAAATTTGGCAGGGGATTCACTGTTCTTTTATAATCCGGATATTGCTACCAGTCGCTGGCTCGATTCTAGAGCAACCACGCTCGTTATTGGCAATCATGTTTTTAAAAAATAATTCCCTAATTAGGTGATCGATCATGAAAGAAATGACCTTTAAAGCATACGCCATAACCAATGAAATTGACTTAAACAAAATCGCTATTCACTGCGGAATTCCAAAGAAATTTACATGGGAGGAACCATTAATTTTAAGGGGTCCTATTTTACGTTCCATTCTGGACGAAGAGGTAAAGGAATCAGAGCAAGTACTTGTTTTTTCTTTTGGGAGCGTCGTGTTTATTAACCATTCTTCCACAAATATGATCAATCGTTTATTAACCTTCATCCATTCGTTCGAGCCAGATTTTGATATGGGAAATATTGACAAGTATACCGATGATTATAGTCTTCACATTGCTGAAAATGAACAAATTGAATTCGATGATGAATATGTATTAGTGCCTAAATATGAGGATTTCTATCCGGAATTAATCTCCACCGTACTAGCCAAATCTGTTGCTTTGGAAAAAACCGAAGAACAACTTGGAAAAATACTCGATAAACTCGAGACCATGATCGATCGGCTGGAAAAAGGGAATTTGAGAATTGGTAATAAAGAATTGGCTAGGACCACAGCAATAATTGTCCGCCATGAGTACAACACCCTTGCCTATATTATGATTTTAGATAAGCCTGACATTACATGGACAAGCAGTGATGCTAGTGAATTTTATGATAACATGACCGAATTTTTCGAGTTGAATGATCGGTATAAAATATTAAAAAGTAAAACGGAAATATTGTATAACATCATGGATGGGTTTTCTACCATCAGCCATTCGATGCGAGGGCTTTTCGTCGAATGGATTATCGTTATTCTTATTCTTTTTGAGATTGTCCTCACTCTTTTAGAAATTGCCGGCCTGCTTCCATCATAAAAAACATATTTTAGAATTTATGCAAGAAGAAGTTTTAACCAGTTCAATTTGAGAAATAATGATTAATGGCATATGGCTTCCTTTCCATAACACTCTCTTTTTAGACGTGTAATACATGAAAGCTTTTAACAAAAAAAGGGGCTGTCCGGAAAGTAGTATTTCAGCCGTAATCTTTATAAAAGCAAAACCCAAGAATGCTGTTAAATCAACATTCTTGGGTTTTTAATTTGGGTTCATTTTTCTCTTAAATGGACTTTTTAGACAGCCCCTTTTTTTTAGTTTTCTTCCATTTCTTTGCGGTTTTTCTTAAAGATTTTTGAAAGAACTTCATAGACGATTGGAACAACAATCAATGTTAATAAGGTTGAACTTGCCAATCCACCAATAACAGCTATCCCTAAACCTTTTGAGATTAATCCGCCTCCACCATTTCCAATGACCAGTGGAATTAATGCGCCAATGGTAGCAATGGCTGTCATTAAGATTGGACGTAGACGTGTAGCCCCTGCTTCTAAAATCGCTTCTCTCATATTCATGCCATCACGTTCCATATGAATAATCCGGTCAACGAGGACAATCGCGTTTGTTACAACGATACCAATCAACATCAGTAGTCCCATCATGACGGAAACAGAAATCGTCTCATCGGCAATATATAAACCGACAAATGAACCGATAACCGCAAATGGTAATGAGAACAGGATTGCAAACGGAGCAAGACCTTCACCAAACGTAACAACTAAGATGAAGTAGACAATACCTACTGCTGCCGCCATGGCGATACCTAATTGAGTAAACGTTTCTTTCATATCTTCTTGAACACCAGAAGCACCATAGCTGACACCTTTAGGCAAATCTAATTTTTCTATTTCTTTACTTACTTCAGAGGATACTTTTGAAATATCTTTTTCTTTTATCGTGCCTGACACCGAAGCATAGTATTCACCTTTACTACGTGAAAGGGTATTTTGTGTCGTGCCTTTCTCTACTGATACGATTTCGGAAAGTGGCACGGTATTCCCTTGAGCTGTCGGAACTGGTGTTGCTAGCATTTCATCAATAGACTTCGGTTGAGCAGCTTCTTGTTTTTGCTGGACGATTACCTCTAAAGATTTTCCGTCCTTTTCTATCGTTGTTAATACTTCCTTATTTTCCATAGGATTTAACATCATCACAAGTTGGCCAGTTGTAAGCCCATATTGCATTAATTCATTCTGAGAAACATTAAAGGTATATTCGGTAAAGGACTCTTCCAAACTGGATGATACATCTTCTAGCCCATTGTTTTTCTTCATTACTTCTTCCGCCATCTTGATGGCTTTATTAAGTTTCCCTAAGTCTTCACTGTAGAAATTGTAGCTAATTTCATTGGAAGCAGCGCCGGACATGGAAGAGAAGTTTTGGCTCTTCCATTCTCCTGATTGACCAATGTTGAACACATACTCTTCAATTTCTTCTCGAACCTCTGGGAAGTTTTCCATATCTGGATCAAAAATGAGGTACATTAAAGCTCCATTGCTACCTTGACCCATCATGGCTGCAGTAGGGTCGCCACTTTCAGTTACAGATACTTGTACAATATCAATATCATCCCGTTTCAATAATTTTTCTTCTACAGTGGCCACATTTTTTAATGTCTCTTCTTTAAGTTCCCCAGGAGCAGGCGTATAGGTCAAGTACATGACTTTTTCTTCTTCACTACCCATAAAACTGAAACCGATCAAAGGTGTTAAAGCCAAACTGCCCACCAATAATACAATGGCGATCAGAGAAGTCACTATTTTATGGTTCAGACTCCAGTTAAGGACTCCTTTATACCAATTGGCCAATTTACCAACTTCTTTATGGTCGCCTTCTGTTTTTTCACTATATAATTTCTTTTTAAATAAGAAGTGGGAAAGAGCAGGAACAATGGTAATCGCAACAATCAATGAAGCACCAAGCGCAAATGCCATTGTTAAGGCAAATGGCATAAATAATTCGCCGACCATTCCGCCTACGAACATTAACGGAGCGAATACCGCAACTGTTACTAATGTAGAAGACAGAATTGGTTTGAACATTTCAATCGTTGCTTCACGAATTAGTGCACGGCCTGTTAACTTCTCCCCTTTTAAATGTAAACGGCGATAAATATTTTCTACTACTACAATGGAGTCATCAATCACACGCCCGATCGCAACTGTAACCGCACCAAGCGTCATGATGTTTAATGTAATATCCATCCAGTTTAACAGTAAAAACGCCATGAATACCGATACTGGAATAGAGATAATCGAAATAATCGTCGATTTTATATCACGTAAGAATAGAAGGATGATTAATACCGCAATAAGACCGCCAAATACGGCTTTTTCTACCATTGTTGAAACAGATTCTTCAATCGGTTTTCCTTGGTCAAGGGAAACATCGATGATGATTCCATCAATTTTCTTCTCTTGTTCTTTAATCAGGTCTTTCACAGCATTTACAACATCTACTGTATTCGCCTGTTGTTCTTTTACAATTTGTACAGCAATCGCATCTTTTCCGTTTGTACGTGAAACAGATTGAACTTTACCTACTTCTTTAATTTCTGCGATGTCACTTAGTTTAACAAATGGCTGTGGATGAGTGGCTGTCGGTGTGACTGGAATAAGCATTCCCTTTAGTTCATCCGTAGTCATAAATTTACCGTCAATAGAAACTGCTTGCTCCCCTTCTTTAAACTCGAATAATCCGAGCGAGACAGCCATGTCACTTGATTGAATCATTTGTTTAACATTCTCTTCTGTTAAACCAAGTTCAGCCATTTTTTCTTTGTTATACGTTAGTTGAACTTCTTCTATATGCTGACCGGTAATGGTAGCCGATGCCACACCATCGATTTTCTCAATTTTCGGAAGCAAAATATCCTCAACCGTTGACGTTAATTCAACGATATCTTCCGTCTTACTGCTCACACTTAGAGCGACAACAGGCATCATATTCATGCTAATGGCGGTAATTGTCGGCTTTTCAGCCCCATCCGGCAACTTCACATCATCAATTGCGGATTGTAAAGCTCGTTTTGCCTCGTCCATATCAATCCCATATTCATATTCCACCTGTATACTTGACATGTTAGAATAGGAATTGGAATAAACTGCCTTCACGTCTTCTAAGCCTTCGACGGCTTTTTCAATGGGCATGGAGATCTCTTCCATTACTTTCTCAGGGGTGGCACCTGGATAAACCCCCATAACCATTAAGTATGGAATCGAAATATCAGGAATCGTTTCCGTTTTCATTCGTGTACCTGAATAAATGCCAGATACAGTAATAATAATCGTCAATAACCAAACTGCTAATTTATTTCTTGTGACAAAATTGACTAGTCCTTTCACAATGACACCTACCTAAGATTGACTTTTTTGACCTAATTCCATATAATACTGACCAACTAGTCATTTGTCAACAAAATGAATTTTGGAGTGTTTTATCAACATGGCAAAAAAACAATTAATTATGGAAAAAGCATTAGAGTTATTTGCCAAACAAGGATTTGAAGCAACTTCTGTTCAGCAAATTACTGAACATTGTGGCATTTCAAAAGGGGCGTTTTACTTATCTTTTAAGTCAAAAGATGAATTAATATTAGCCTTAATTGATCATTTCATGATGCAATTCCTTTCCGAAATTGACTACGTAGTCAGAAACTCAAATAATGAAAATCTATTATATGACTTTTATTTCACGGCGTTTCAGTCCTTTCATAAACATTCGGATTTCGCCAAACTTCTTATGAAGGAACAGGCCCAAACCATCAATGAAGAATTTATTCATAAAATGTATGATTTCAACCGTATGATGGAAAAAATCATTATTACTATGATTGAACGACTTTATAGTGAAGAAATCCGAAAGACCAAATATGATTTAATGTATTGCATTAAAGGATTTATACAAACATATTCCAACCTTTTTGTGTTCTATAATGTCCCGCTTGATTTGGAATTACTAGCTCATTCCCTAGTGGAAAAAACGAATGTATTGGCAAAGCATGTGACACTTCCATTTATGACGGAAGATCTTTATCAAATATTTACCGGTCCAGAATATGGAGGAGAAACAAAGGAACAAATTATCCAAAAAATGGAACAATTGATAGAGGAAGTGGACGATCCCATAATTAAGGAATCTCTGCTACTGCTTAAAAATGAACTCATTGATCCAAGTCTGAGTCCTGCGATCGTAAAAGGATTATTGCAAAATATTCGTCAACATCCCCACTGTAAATGGATTCCCTATTTAATAGATCGTTATTTTGAATTTTTATAAAAAATGGCAGAATGTACTTCATAAGTCATTCTGCCTTCCTTTTTTTAATAGATATTCTTCTTTATTTTCTCACGTATAGATTCAATCACTTCATTTGGTAAATCGGCAGGAAGTGATGTTTCCTCTTCGAAAACCCATTCATTTACCACTTCCAAATCTGCTTTTTTAAAGGTAACACTATACTGCTTATGATTATGAAAAAACTGAACAGTGACATATTCTTCTGTGGCAAAATCATCATCGATGATCATGTTAGTGATTTGATACATAGGCTACTCCTTTGAACATTTATTGATTGGTAAACAAAATTTTTATTTCGTTTTCCGCTTCAATTAACCTCCCAAAACGATACCCTTCAATTAACACATGACGTTCATGATCATCAAGCTGGCGGTTCCATTTCGTTTCTAAATAGTGGATCACTTCATTATAAAAAATTGGTGAGTATTCCAATGGTTCTTTCATACCTATTCACCTCATCAAAAAATGGACTTTCATCTTTATAGTTTTGTCCAAATTTTTCGATTCAAATCAAACTTAGGATGATTTTTATTGCATGTCGATACGTTGAACAATAGTGGATAGTATAGTTTATGTATGACATCCAAAAAGCGTTGCTGTGTACATGAAGCTAAATAATGGAAATAACATGAACCGGAGGTCATTTAAGATGCGCGAATGAAGTCAATGTACGGTATGGAAAATGAGTGTGTCTATTGAAATGGTTCTTATTGTAAATCATTTCATAAAAAAAAAGTAGACAAGTATGTCTACTTTTTGAATGGGATATTAAATGGTAACAGGATTATTGTTGGCTAATTTTTTTAGATTTCTATCATACGGTGACTGAATGACACCGATTTCCGTAATAATTCCAGTAATCAGTTCATTCGGTGTAATATCAAAAGATGGATACAAAGCATGGGTTCCTTCAGGGGCAATACGAGACCCATTTAAATAAACGACTTCGTCTCCGTTTCTCATTTCCACTTCAATATCTTTTCCACTTTTCGTTAAGAAATCAATGGTATGACTTGAAGTTGCGGTATAAAAAGGAATTCCATTCGCTTTGGCGGCTAGCGCATGATTATAGGTTCCGATTTTATTGGCTAAATCTCCATTACCAGCGACACGATCTGAACCAACCACCACTTTTTGGATATAGCCTTGATTCATAAAATATCCAGACATTCCATCTGTGATTAAAGTATGTGGGATACCAAATTTCTTCAGTTCATAGGCCGTAATTCTTGCTCCTTGTAAATAAGGGCGTGTTTCGCATGTGTAAACATGAATTTTTTTCCCTTGTTCAAAGGCTGTTCGAATGACAGATAATGCACGTCCACCAAACCCGGAACCACCTAAGGCTCCAGAATGGCAATGAGTCATAATCGTATCACCATCATTGATGAGTTCAGCCCCATGAGCTCCTAAATCATATTCAAATTGAAGTTGCCGCTTTAGAATATCGACAGCTTTTTGTTCTACTTTTTCTACAATATCCTCCGAACTGCCTTCTGCGACGGAAACCATTTCATCAATGGTTTTCATTAAATTGACAGCTGTTGGTCTCGTACTTTTTAATAAGGAGGCTGCTTCTAGAATTTTTTCTTTCTTTCCATTGGATTTCAAAGCAGCTAATAGAATCCCATAAACTCCACAAATACCAATGGCCCCTGAACCTCTAATATTCATATTTTTAATTGCCTTTGCCAATTCGGACACATCATGTAAGGTATAGACTTCCTCTTGGAATGGAAGCTTTAATTGATCAATTACCTTCAGTGCTCCCTCTTCAAACCAAATAGGGAGTGCCAAATTTTTCGATTTTAATTCTTTCATCAAGGCAACGATTCGATCCATCCTCATCCATCCCCTCCTTTATTGGTGTACAGGCAATTTTTGGGCCGCCTTTAATTGAGAAACAATGAAAGCCTGTTTTGCTGTTGCTTCTAATAAATCCGTTACATTATAAGCAGCTTCAAGTGTCGGTCCAACAGCACAAATTCCATGATCTTTCATTAATACTGCTTTTATGTCAGGATAAGTTTCGAATGCTTCTACAACAAATCTAGCTAATTCTGGGGAACCTGATGGAGCTACTTCAACACAAGGAACTTTACCTAATAATTTTCGAGCGGTTACCGTTGGGAGTGGTAATTCTTGTCCTAAACAGGCATAACCCACGGCATAGTTCGGATGACAATGGACCACTGCATGTACATCCGGACGAGTTTTATAGATGCCAAGATGAAAGCTAATTTCTTTCGAGGGTTTGCCTTGCCCTTCCAGCACTTTCCCGTCCATGTTGACAATTAATGCATCTTCTCTTGAAACTTCTCCTAAGCTGACACCACTTCTTTTAATGAGAACCTGGTCTGTACCAGGAATGCGAACACTTATATTTCCTCCCGTTGCTTGTGTAAACCCCTTTTGATAAACCTTATGTGATATATACTCAAGCTCTTTTTTAAGCAACTCTATATTCATTGGATTGCCTCCTTTATTTGATCATGAATCTTATGGTACATTCTAGCAAAATAGGGATGTGCTTCCTTTGCCAACTCTAGGGCTGGTTGACATTTTTCCATGATAGCTTGGTATCTTTCTTGAACTCGCCGAATCACGGATTTTTCATCAAACGTCATAATTCTTTTATTTTTTAGTACCCATTCACCATTGATCAAAACAGAATCAACAGAAATTCCATTTTCATAGAAAACGAGCTGTGAGATCAAATCAGAGTTCGTTGCAAAGGTTGGTGTATCCTTTTTCAGCAATACTAAATCTGCATCATAGCCTTTTTGAATTTTCCCCCGTTTATGAGCCTCTCCAAAAACATGTGCACCACCATTAATAGACATTTGCAAGACATTCCATGGTTGGATCCATTGTTCATAGCAGTTATTCCCTACCCGATGGATCAAAAGAGCCATTCTCATTGCTTCAAATAAATTATGAGAAATGCCACAATTCGAAGAGTCTGTCCTTAATGCCACATAAACTCCTGCACGCCAATATTGGGGTAAAGGAGCTATGCCACTACCTAGCATCAAATTACTGACCGGATTACAAACAACGGTGACCCCATGTTCAGCGAAAAGGTCTATTTCTCTATCATTTAGCCAGACAGAATGGGCAGTCGATAATTTGGATGATAGAAGTTTATATTTTTTTAATCTTCCAATGATCCCGTCTGTAAAGGTCCTATCACCGACTCGTTTTTGAATCTCTGTCTCTAGTAAGTGAGTGTGAATAAAAAGCCCTTCTTGCTTACTTAACTCTTCACAAAGATTAAGCATTTCGTCAGAACATCTTTGTGGAGCATTCGGACCTAAGAAAATCGATATTTTCCCATTTTTTTGATGCCAATTTTTAATGAGATTCGTATAATAATTCCTCATTACTTTCGGTGAATTTGGCTTGACAGCTTCCAGTTTTTCTTTTATATTCAGGGGCAATGAAACTGGAAGAAAATGATGATCGAAAACATCATGCATCATCGGCGCAAACCCGATTTTCATTCCCGTTTTTTCATAGGCCTTTAATGCGGCTTCAGTTCTTCGAATATGTGGAAAATGATCAACACAGGAAGTAATGCCGCTTTTGATCATGTCAATGGCACCTAATAGAACCGCTAATTCGATGTCTTGATCATCCAAAGAATGACCATATGCAACTGTGTAAAGGGACCAAATCTCTAATGGCAAATTACTGATGGTTCCCTTTAATAGATTGGAATAAGAATGATAATGTGCATTGGTCATACCAGGTAAGACGATCATTTCACTTCCATCCATCACCTCCCCGGCAGTAAAGTCGAATTCACTACCGGAAGAGGTTGGAATTATGTCTTTAATCTTTCCGTTTCCAATCAATAAACTACCTTGAATAATCTCCTTCTCCTCATTCATAGTAATGAGGGTTGTATTTTTTATGAGTAGCTTCATTATGCCTTTGTTGCTGCCAGCTTATCTTTTCTTGCTTCAATCGCACGTTCATAAGCTAGCATTGCTTCCGATTTTCCGTTTGTTTCAACCAACTCGATCGTTTTTAAGAATAGCTTGATCATTTTTTCTTTGTTATTTTTTACAACACTTCGATGCATTTCTAAATCTGGGGCTACATCGGTCATGCCTGCTGCCATATCCGTTGCAAGTGTCACCACCGCATAAGCAATTCCTAGTTCTCTAGCTAAACTAGCTTCCGTGCCGTTTGTCATTCCGACTACATCCATTCCCCAACTACGATATAATTTAATTTCAGCAGATGTTTCATATCGTGGTCCATCCACAGTGATGTAGGTCGCTTTTGGCGTCAACTCAATTCCTGTTTGTCTTGCCGCTTCCATAAAATACTGTCGGAGTTCTTCATCGTACGGGCGACTAATATCAACCGAATATTTTCCATACGTTTTTACTCGATTGGTTGTCACATCCACAAAATCATCTAATAAAGCAAAATGGCCAACTGGAATCTCAGGATTTAACGATCCGACGGCACACATTGCCAATACATGATTAACCCCTAATTGTTTTAGCGCTATCATATTGCCTCGATAATTCACTTCATGTGCAAGGCAATGATGATTTTCCCCATGTCTTGGTAGGAAATAAACTTCTTTATTGGCATGCTCTCCTTTAAATACAGGGACTACACCAAATTCAGTTGTAACCTCTATTTTTTCCACCTCTTTTAAAAGATCATAAAACCCTGTTCCACCAATTACGCCAATTTTCATTCCATTCTACTCCTTTCCAAAATCTATGAATCTATTAATAGGATTTTAATAAGGATGGATAAAAATATTTTTTTCCTGCTTGTTTCTTCAATTGATCCCAATGTGCCAAGATCTTAACTGCCTCTGTAGAAACGGCAACCGACTGTTCAATAGCCGTCCCCTTATATGCAAATTGATCTTTTACCCGGTTTGCCACTACAGAGAAAACGGCACCTGCCCGAAGGCCAAATAAATGGCTTAAGGTAAGAACGGTGGCAGCCTCCATTTCAAAATTTAAAACCCCTGCCCGCTGCATATCATTTAGGATTGTTTCCATCCAGCTTTGTTTGTAATTATTGAACCCTGGGCGACCTTGACCACAGAAAAAGGATGCGGAGGTGTAGGCCAATCCCACGTGATATTTCACATTTAATTTTTCTGCTGCTTCAATCAAAGCCATTACTACCTCTTGATTGGCTAGTGCTGGATATTTGGAATCTACATACTGATCACTTGTACCATCATATCGAACAGCCCCAGCACAAATAATGAGATCACCTGGGTCAATATAATCCTGCATGGCCCCACATGTACCTACTCGAATAAATGTTTCAGCACCGATTTCTGCTAGTTCTTCTAATGCACTTGCAGTTGAAGGGCCCCCTGCTCCGGTGGAACAGGCAGATATCTCGACACCAGCCACTTTTCCTGTATAGGTAACATGCTCACGATAAGTGGCGATATGGCGGCTTTCATCCCATAAGTTTGCCATCATTGGAACCCTTTCAGGGTCACCAGGCAATAGAACGTATTTTGCGATATCTCCGGGTGCGCACCGAATATGATATTGAGCTTTTTTTTCAGTTTCTGGACGATTGGCATTTGTTTCCCACTTAAGATCCTGTACCAATTTTCCGTTCCTCCTCTAGTCCTTTTTTGTTATTTTTGAACCACTTAACAATGGAATCAATTGTTAAGTAGGATTCATTCCTATTTAAATAAGTTAGTTGGTTTGCCAATTCCATCACCTGTGGTGGTTGTAAGTCTGCTGTCTTCAATAATTCCTGATTTTTAAAAACAACATCCGCACGATCATCAGCAATTTTTCTACTTTTATTCATGATGACAACACGGCAATTTAACTCACCGATTAATTGCATATCGTGCGTAACCAATACCACGATATGGCCATGTTCATGAAACATTTTTACCAATTCCAATACCCGTTTGCATCCTTTGTGATCCTGCCCTGTCGTAGGCTCATCGAGGACGACAACTTTCGGGGATATAGCCATGATCGAAGCCATACCAATTTCTTTTCTTTTACTTGAATTTAAATCAAAAGGATTGGCATCCAATAAATTCTCAAGTTCAAATAATTCAATCGCTTTTTTAACTCGTTTTTCCGTTTCCTCTTCAGAAATCTTTAAATTTTTACAGCCATAGTAAAGTTCCTGTCTAACTGTGGGCAAAAAGGTTTGATGATTAGGATTTTGAAATACGTACCCTACTTGACTAGAAAGTTTTGCAATTCTTTCTTTTTTTGTATTCATATTTCCTACAGTGACTTGACCAGTAGTCGGTTTCAATAATCCATTAAAATGTTTAACTAAAGTTGTTTTTCCTGAACCATTACTTCCAAGAACAGCAACGATTTCCCCTTCTCCAATCTCAAGGTTCACATCCTGAATAGCAGTAACCCCATTAGGGTATACATGTGAAACTCCTGTAACTCTAATAAATGGTTCCATATTGTTCCTCCTATTTTATCGAGACGATTTGAAACGCTTTTACTGCTTCCTCGACAGTAATGGGACTTCCAACATCGATCTGTAATTCTTTCCTTAATCGATCAGCCAATTCTGTTACTTGAGGGGCATTCATTTCCATCTCATGTAAAAGGGTGAGTTCAGAAAATACCTCTTTCGGTGTACCGAACATGATCACTTCTCCATCATCGAGAACAAGGATTTTATCGCAATAGCTTGCCATTCTTTCCACTTCATGGTCAATGATGATCCCTGTCATTCCATATGTTTTTATTTTTCGTAATACATCATAAACTTCATTTTTCCCACGAGGATCGAGCATAGAAGTAGGCTCATCCATGATCATGATCGAAGGTCTCATTGCCATTACAGAAGCTATCGCTAATCGTTGTTGCTGGCCACCTGATAAGGCAAGGGGACTTCTTTTTTCAAATCCTTCTAATCCTACTTGTTTTAAAGTTTCCTGGATACGATATTTCATTTCTTCCCTGGAAATCCCTAAATTCCCCATACCAAAAGCGATTTCCTCTTCAACTGTCATTTGACTAAGCTGGTTTTCTGGCTCTTGGAAAACAAAGCCTACCTTATCTGCCATATCTCCCACAGACAATGGAGAGATGTCTTGTCCTAATACAGTTATTGTTCCTTCTAAATTTCCTTGAATGACAGTCGGAACTAACCGGTTTAAACACATGGCCAAAGTTGTTTTGCCCGATCCTGTCCGACCAATAATCCCCAATACTTCCCCTTCTTTTAAAGTAAAATGGATATTTTTTAATACTGGAGTATCTGTATCAGGGTATTGAAACGTTAAATTTTCAACGACGATGGCATCTCGGTTACTCATTGACTCATCCCCCTATGAATACGCTCACTTTTTTAAATAAAAATTTTACTATTACGATGAAGAACACTGCCCATACAGCAAATAAGGAACTTACTAGTAAATTGCTCGTGGTTAAAGAAATTTTCTGGGCAAAACTTAAATATAACTCTGTTAAAAGAAGGACGAGCATGCCACTGATGAACATATAATCCAACGAGGAAATCTTTGTTTCTCTTAAACTTGTTTTTACACCATTTCGACTAAAAGCTCGGCATTCCAATACATAAGATAACTGGTGAACTTTTACAAATGTAATGATAAACAATGGTGCAAATAAGGGGACTAGGTGTTTTACTCTTTCAAAAATATTGGCTTTTACATCGAGACATCTCGCTTGCTGAGCCTCCATGACAATTTTTGCTTCTCTCGCAATGATAGGGATAATTTGAAAGGTTGATAGAAACATAAAGGCTATGGAATGTGATACTTTCCATTTCATTAATGCGATGGCTAAATCGGAAGGATGTGTGGTCATAACGAATAACACAGCTGCAGTACCTATCACAAGAATTCGAAAAGACATAACCGAAGCATAGACCAAGGATTCATATTTGAACGTTAACCCTCCGAAAATTTCAAAAACCGGGGTTTCGCCGATCGGATTATAAATTCCATGAATGGTCATGATTAACACGACAAAGAGCATAAGAAACTGCATCGATATAAAATACTGCTTCACTAATTTAGATAGTAAAATAAGAGGGAACATTCCAAATAGAAGAATAAGTTGCATGGCTGGATCCTTAAAAAGGAATGTACTAATGACGATAAATAAAACAAACAAAATCTTTGTTCGTGGGTCTAACCGATGAATCATACTTTCTCTTGCAATATACAAACTGTTCATTCATGGCAACCTCCTTCATCTAGTTTCCTAGTTGATTCTCTTTCTACTAATGTTGGATAAAAAACAATCGTTTCTTTTACATGCCTTTTTTCCTTCATTGTTTTAATAGCAATTTCCATCGCTCGGTTCCCCATTTCAATGATAGGGGTATGAATGGTCGTAAGTGGAGGAGAAATAATGTCTGCAAACTGCGAGTCATCGAAACCGATGATAGACAAATCATCAGGAATTTTTAAATTAAGCTCTCTTGCTGCTTTATAAATTCCTACCGCGATCGCATCACTAGCCGCAAAAATAGCGGTAGGACGATCTTGTCTTGAAAGAAGTTTCAAACCATTTTTATAGCCACTATCAATATAGAACTTATCGAAGATGACAAAATCTTCTATTATTTTTATTTTTTTATCGGCAAGTGCACTTTGAAATCCTTTATATCTCTCTATGGAGGCATAAGAATCCGCACTTCCTGAAATAAAAGCAATTTTTTTATGGCCCAATTCTAATAAATGATTGGTTGCCATATATCCCCCCTCAAAGTTGTCTACTAAAATTTCATTGATTTTTACACCAGGGATTTTACTTCCAAGGATGACAACAGGTAGATCAGGATATTCTTCTACTACTTGCTTAATGTTTTTATCTTTGACTTCTGGAGTTGAAAAGATAATTCCATCTACCCCCTTTGCAATGAGAAAATCAATATACTCGGCTTCTTTCGTTAAATTGTTATCCGTATTACAAAGGACGATATTAAACCCATGTTGATTGGCTGTATCCTCTACAGCTCTCGTTAAGTCTGCATAAAAAATGTTTTTAATATCTGGAATAATTAATCCAAAGGTCGATGTTTGTTTTTTTATCATCGCAGCTGCAATCATATTGCGCTTAAAATTTAATTTTTCAACTGCTTGATAAACCTTCTGTCTTGTTTCTTCACTTGTGTAACCACTCCCATTTAATACTCTTGAGACGGTTGATATGGAAACACTTGCTTCTCTAGCAACATCCTTAATCGTAGTCATTTCATTATCCTCCTATCAAACATGGAAACGTTTCCTTAAATCCTTCCATTTCCTTTTATTACTATTTTTAGGGATCTATATTAATATTAATTTCCAGATCATTAAATAGCAATAATTTTCTGAAATATATTTTCCTACTAGTGAAATTTTTTATGGTAATTATGAAAAAGTTTAAGGAAACGTTTCCATTAAGGAGTTTATTAGAAGAAACATCATAAAGATGTTTCTTCTTGTTCATGTTGGATCTATAATGCTGCCCCATTCCCAGAAGATAAGCCAAGTTTTTCGCGGATATCTCTTGCATTTGGCAAAAATCGAACCGGGAAGATTTTTAAGATCATAGAAACAATCCAAAACGTTAATACTTTATCGACGATTGTTGTTGGCAAGTTGGCAATAAAGGTTGCACTAAAAATTTGTTGTCCTGCAGCTACTAAACCAGCAGTAAAGATATCATTGGCATGGCCCGAGAAACCTCCAAAAACATAGACCGAAATAATAGTGGAAATCACTGCTCCTATCGCTCCAGCAATCGCACCTGCCGCGAGTACTTTCCAAGTCTTTTTATACCATCCCTTTTTAAAGAAGAAATAGGCCATGAATGCTACAGCAGCACCTACTAAGGCAAACGGTACATAGGTCCAGCGAACAACTAATCCTAAAATGGTATTCGTCATGAGGGCTGTTACGATTCCATAGATCGGTCCTAAAACAACGGCATTTAAGACTGTACCAATGTTATTTAAAAAAATTGGTAGTTTAAGCATTTCAACAATGGAATTTGCCACCCAGTTCAGTGCGATCCCTGCAGGAATCATTGCCACTATAAAACTGGAATTTTTTTTCATTCAAACTCCCCCCTTATTTTTATTCCTTCTTCTCCTCTCTAACCCCTTTTGACCGTTCCTTTTTCTCCCCTTTCTGTAACATTGTTGCACCCATCAGAAATTTTTTCTGTGTTGAAAAATTTTTATTTTTTATAATTAAAAGCAAAGCTTTTAATACAGAATGGAAACGATTCCACAAAAATCCAAAAGAAAAAATTGGAATTTTTGTGTATAAAACTTGTATTTACAGGTAGTTAAAATGTCATTATTATACAATCGCTGTCTCACTAGGCTTATTATGTAAAAACGTTTCCCTACTTGTTCTTCATTATACAAGTTCAAAATACACTTTTCAATATTTTTTAAAAATTCTTTCTACTTTTCTTCACATCGTAGTTTCTTAACCAACAATTTCTATTTATCTAATATATTTCCTTGCATTAGAACACAACAATCATCCTATCCAAAAAAATTTATTTCGATTTACGAAAAAACATGATAAAATCCAATTTATAAAATTGATAAAAAGAGAGAAAGGGAAAACCATGAAGAAAAAATTGTGGATTACATATGGAATGTTGACGCTGGCAACGGCTACTTGGGGAAGCGCCTTTATTGCCGGCAAATTGGCCGTACAAAGCTTTGAGCCGGCAACCGTTGCTTTTATACGATTTCTTGGCGCGGCCATTCTCCTATTTCCCATCATGTGGGTGATGGAAAAAAACCGCAAGAAACCAACGATTAAAGATCTAGGATTATTTGCCATTTTAGGATTAACCGGCATCGCCCTTTATAATATTTGTTTCTTTATTGCCACTAAACACGCACCGGTAATAAAAAGTTCATTATTTATTGCTTCCAATCCGGTTTTAATCGTGCTTTTATCAGGGTTATTTTTAAAAGAAACCATTACGAAAAATCATGTGCTCGGCATGGTCATTGCTCTATCTGGAGCTACCTATATTATTACAGACGGACATATTATTGATTTATTCAAACTAGGCTTTGAACCTATTGATTTCGTATTGCTCGGAGCTGTAGTCAGCTGGGCCATCTACAGCGTTGTTGGTAAAGTTGTATTAAAGAAATATAGTTCAGTAGAATCTACCACCTATGCGGTCGCTTTTGGCACCTTATTTTTATTACCTTTTGCTTTGGCAGATACAACTTGGCGAGATGTTACTCAAGCAAATGTAGTGACTTGGCTTGCTATTGCTCATATGAGTATTTTTGTCACTGTAATCTCCTTTATTATGTATTATTACGGTATTAAACAGGTTGGTGCCGCAAAAGCTTCGATTTTTATTAATGTCATGCCTGTTTCAGCTGTATTGATGGCGACCTTCTTCTTAGGAGAAACCTTTACTACAGCACATGCAATTGGGGCATTATTAGTTTTGTCAGGAGTTTTCATTGGAACGAACCCTTCCCTATTTAAACGAAAATGGCTAAAGAAAAACACCGCCGCTTGATGTGCCAAATATTTTATAGATATGTGTAATTGTGCATCATCATTTACTTTATTTTTTATAAATCTTACGTCAACATTTTCATCCGTTTGAAATGAATTTTGTCATAAAAAATCCCTCTTGTGAGACAGAATCGCCTTTGTTTATCTGTCTTCACTAGAGGGATCATCTTTTTCACATGGTGGTTTTTCACGTTACATGGTATAGAACCAAGCAACGAAATTATGTTTAAAAACTGAAAGCCCTTGAAATTTCCATATTGATCTCCAAGTCAATAAATTACTTACCTTTACATAATGGCTTTATATTTGAGCCCTTTCCTTTAATAATCTCAGCTTCTGATTTTTGGTTAATCTTCTCCAAAATTTTACCTTCACAATCATAGCAGTCCCACCTTTCTCTGCTTATGTTTTATTCAAATTTCGTCAATAGTCTTCTTTCAATATATGTTGTTATTTTCATTTTACCAGACATATGACATTGGTTAAATTTGAAAATTTCGACTATTTTTCAGCATATTTTACAAATTCATCTTCCATTTTATCTTCTTAGCAATTTTGTCTTGAAAAATGGACAAAAATCATGTCTTTCCATGTCAAATTTTACGTATAAAAAATTTAGGATGTTGTGTCAAATTCGTGAACCCATTTAAAACGAAACATTTATTGCATTGCCTAACTGTCGACCATTTATTTGTTCTATTCGACACCCCTCCATCGATTTTCCGAATAAAATAGTATTTTTCCAAACAAATCTAACATTTAGACCATGAGAGAATTTGTTATAATATTAGTAAATTCATAATGTTAGGAAGGATTCTATGAAGAAGAGAATTGCTTTATCCTGGAGCGGTGGAAAAGATAGCTGCATGGCCTTACATACACTCATTCAGCAAGGTTATGAGATCGTTTCTTTAGTGACGACTGTCCCGAAAGAGATTGGTCGGACTTTTGGTCATGGTGAGCGTATGGAAATGATTCGATTACAGTCTGAAGCACTTTCCATTCCAGTTTATTTCATTGAATGCCAACTCGATAGCTATACAGAACAATTTATTCAAGCAGTAAAAGATTTGAAAACTCACTATCAAATCTCAGGAATTGCCTATGGAGATTTATATTTGGACGGACATCGTGAGTGGGGAGAAAAAGTTGCTGAAGCAGCTGGTGTAGAGGCGATATATCCACTTTGGACTCGATCAGAGAATGCCCTCGATTTACTCGAACAGTTTGTTCATTCTGGGTATCAGGCGGTGGTCATTCGAGTCCGGGAAGATGTATTAGATGAATCGTGGCTTGGCCGGGTATTAGATGACTCGTTTTTGAAAGATATTCAAAAAGTGGCAATTTGCCCAATGGGGGAATATGGGGAATATCATACTTTTGTTTTTGACGGTCCATTATTTTCAAAGAGAATTCAATTAGATAAGCCGGAAGTTGTAGAACTTGAAACTACTAAAAAATTGGAATTTAAAACTTGTCAATTCATATAAGTTTTGAAATAGACATATTTCATTACAGACCATTCTTCATTTTTTTCTACAAAAAATTCACATATATTTGTTCCTCGATTCATAAATAAAAATGTACGCAAATATACAATTTTTTCAGAAAAAAATCGAAGGGCGGCGATTGTATGAAAGACAAGTCTTATGTTCTATATAAAGGAAAGAAATATGTCATTTTGTATCAATACTCTTCTGGTTTTTGCGAAATTAAGGAAGTAGACAGCTTATATCATGTTGAATTCGTTCATTCCACCGAATTAATGCCTATCACATAAAAAGCCGGGATTACCCGGCTTATTCTTATTATGACTACATCATGAATTCAGAATTTCATCCATATATCCGAGCCGAGCTGAAATTTGTTTGCCTATTTGCAGTATTCGCACTTGCAGCTGTGCCAATCTTTCATTTGTCATCCTAATCGTTGGACCAGAGATGCTTACCGCTGCAATCACCTTTCCTAAATGGTCAAAAATCGGAGCCGCAATACAGCGAATTCCATATTCATTTTCTTCCAAGTCTAGTGCATAGCCACGTTGTTTTACCTTGACCAATTCCTCTAGAAACGCATTGCGATCGGTAATCGTTTTATTTGTATGCTCGGGAAGTCCTTTGCGATCAAGAATCTCCAGTACTTCACTAGATGGCAAATAGGCAAGAATCGCTTTCCCGACAGAAGTACAATGCATAGGGGCTCTTTTTCCTACCTTGGAATGCATTCTTAATGTCTCTGTTCCTTCTAATTTTTCGATATATACTACTTCACCTTGATCGTAAACAACAAGGTGGATTACCTCATTTGTTTCTTTCTCTAACTCCCGTAAAAAAGGCTTTGCCTCCACCCTGAGATCAATGGATTCTAACTTTTTCGAACTAATTTCTAAAAATTTATAGCCTAATTTATACCGACCCGTATTTTCATCCTGTTCCATATATCCATACTTTACAAGCGTTGATAGAATTCTATATACAGAGCTTTTATTAATATCGATTTGTTTAGAAATCTCCGTGACGCCAAGCCCTTCCTTTTTTAAACTTACAATTTGAATAATATCTAATGCCCGGCTCACAGATTTAACCATATTTTCTCTTTCCAAACTATTCACCTCAAATATACCCATAGTGCCTGATAAATGTCTGCGATGTTTGATTAAAACCTTGAATAAGCCGGACATGACAAGACATAGTTAGACGTTTACATTTTCCTTTTTCATGACAAAAGTATTCCGTAATGTGCCAATTTCTTTGATTTCGCATTCAATCACATCACCTTCACCAACTAATTCAGCTCCTACCGGACTACCTGTCAAGATTACATCCCCCGGTTTTAATGTCATCACCTTTGACAAATACGAAATCATCTTCCGTATTGGAATGATCATGAGCTCAGTCGGACTGTTTTGTTTTTCAATCCCATTAAGCCTTGCTGTTACCTTTATGTTAAAAGGATCCAGCTCCGTTTCAATGACCGGTCCAAGTGGGGTAAACGTGTCAAACGATTTTCCAATCGTCCAGTGACCATCCTGATGGAAAAATTGTGGCGCCGTGACATCATTACCAACTGTATATCCAAACACATAATCAAGCACTTCCGATTCATGCACATTTTTGGCCAATTTTCCAATAATGACAGCTAACTCTGACTCAAATTTCACTTCATTGATACCTGTTGGAATGATGATCGGATCCTCAGGACCAATGACAGAGGACGTTGGTTTAAAAAAGAAAACAGGGATTTCCGGCAATTCATCTGGAAGATCTTCTAGCTTGGCCACAAAATTAGCCCCGATTCCAATGATTTGATTTGGCTCAAGTGGTGCAAGCAGCTTTACTTCATTTTTGGAGAATTCATTCCCTGTATACTCCCATTCACCGAACAGATTCCCATTAATTTCTTTGATCACATCTTCATTTATGACTCCTGAATGAACCGTTTCGTTCCATAAAAATCTTGCAAATTTCATCGTACTTCCCCCATTTTTGTTCTTAATGGATGGAGGAGCCTGAAATAAGACAGGCTCCATCCCGTAAAATTACTTATTAACAGCTAATTTAGCTTTAGCCTCCATTCGGCGGCGATGTAAAATTGGCTCCGTGTATCCATTAGGTTGATTGTATCCTTCGAAAACAAGATCACAAGCGGCCTGGAATGCTACGGAATTATTATAATCAACCGACATTGGACGATAGTCAGGGTCTCCTGCATTTTGTTCATCAACGACTTTTGCCATGCGCTTTAATGTCTCTAATACTTGCTCTTTTGTGCAAATGCCATGGTGCAACCAGTTGGCCATGTGCTGACTAGAGATTCGTAATGTAGCTCTATCTTCCATTAAACCGACATTGTTGATATCAGGAACCTTAGAGCAGCCAATTCCTAATTCAACCCAGCGAACGACATATCCTAAAATTCCTTGTGCATTATTATCAAGCTCCTGCTGAATTTCTTCCGGACTCCAGTTCGGATGTTCAGCGACAGGGATTTGCAAAATTTCATCTCTATAATCCTTCATTTCTAGTTTCTTTTCATTTTGTATTTCTGTTACATTTACCTGATGATAATGAAGGGCGTGTAGTGTTGCAGCTGTTGGTGACGGTACCCATGCCGTATTTGCTCCTGTTTTTACATGCCCGATCTTTTGCTTCAGCATTTCGGCCATCTTATCAGGCATTGCCCACATTCCTTTACCGATTTGGGCTCGGCCTGGGAACCCAGTTGCCAAACCGACACTAACATTGGATTGCTCATAGCTTGAGAGCCAAGTGGATCCTTTCATATCATTCTTGCGGATCATCGGACCAGCTTCCATGGAGGTATGAATTTCATCCCCTGTACGATCCAAGAACCCGGTATTGATAAATACAATTCGATCCTTAACTTCTCGAATGCAAGCCTTCAAATTCAATGAAGTACGGCGTTCCTCATCCATGACACCAATTTTCAAAGTATGACGCTCTAATCCCAACATATCTTCAATCCGATTAAATAGTTCATTGGCAAAGGCAACTTCCTCAGAACCATGCATTTTTGGCTTAACAATATAAATGGACCCTTTGGAAGAGTTTTGGTATTTTCCATTGCCTAAAAGGGAATGCTTGGCAATTAAACTTGTCACCACTCCATCTAAAATGCCTTCCTGAATCTCTTCCCCATTTTCATCCAGAACTGCATTAATCGTCATTAAATGCCCAACATTTCGAACAAGTAGCAATGAACGTCCGGATAAGCTAAACTCCTTACCATCTGGCGTAACGTAGAAGCGATCTGGATTCAATGTCCTGGTTATTGTTTTTGCCCCTTTTTCAAACGTTGCGGAAAGATCTCCTTTCATTAGTCCCATCCAGTTTCTGTAGACGAGCACCTTATCTTCCGCATCTACGGCGGCAACGGAATCCTCACAGTCCATAATGGTTGTAATCGCTGCTTCTAATAGAATATCTTTTACCCCAGCTTCATCTGTTTTTCCAATTGGATGACCGCGGTCAATTTGGATTTCGATATGAAGTCCATTATTTTTTAATAGAACAGCAGATGGTACCTCTTTAACACCTGTATACCCAACAAACTTTGACTCCTCAGACAATCCCGTTATTTTTCCATCTCTAAGCTTAACCGAAAGTTTCCCATCCACAATGCTGTATAGGACTGCGTCTTTATGCGATCCTTCACGTAATGGAGCTGCTTGATCTAAAAACTCCTTCGCAAACGCAATGACCTTATTACCACGGACAGGATTGTATGATCCACTGCGTTGGGCTCCTCCTTCTTCACTAATGACATCCGTTCCGTAAAGGGCATCATACAAGCTTCCCCAGCGAGCATTGGCTGCATTGAGGGCATAACGGGCGTTGTTCACCGGTACAACCAGCTGTGGTCCAGCCTGAACAGCGATTTCATCGTCCACCCCTTCTGTGCCGATTTGAAAATCCTCTACTTCTGGCTCGAGATAACCAATCTCTTCTAAGTAAGCTTTATACTTGGCGAAATCAAAGTTTCCTTTATTTTCACGATACCAAGTATTCAGTTTGCTTTGAATCTCATCACGGCGGGCTAATAATTCCTTGTTTTTCGGTGTTAGGTCCTTTATTAATCTTTCAAAATCGGCCCAAAATTGATTTTGGTCTACCCCACTGCCTGGAATGGCTTCCTCGTTAATAAATTGATAGAGTTCTGAAGCAACTTGAAGATTCCCCACTTTGACATAATTGGTCATGCTCATTGTTCCTCCTTACCTCATTTCCTTTTCATTTTTTTCAAATGATTATTGTTTGTTATTACAAAACGCTGTTTCTAATCCTTCTAAAAAAAAGATAACATGTTTAATCATTAATTACAATAATTTTCATAAAATTCAGGTCGTTCCAACCTTCTTTCTTTCATGAGAGACTTTCATCTCCTTCTTTATCTCCATACAACGTGCAGGTGTTGGAAATAGTTTTCCAGCATTTAATAGATTATTCGGATTGAACACTTCTCTAATGTTGGTTTGAGCCATGATTTCTTCATCCGTGAACACAAACCGCATTTCTTCTCTTTTTTCAATGCCCACACCATGCTCTCCTGTAATCGTTCCGCCTGCATCTGCACAAACCTTAAGACAAGCACTACCTGCCTTTAATGCTTTTTCAGACTCACCCGGGATTCTCGCATCGAACAAGACAAGCGGATGAAGATTTCCATCTCCTGCATGAAAAATGTTTGCGATCCGTAACCCGTATTCCTCACTTACTTTTTGAATCCGATCTAATACTTCCGGTAGTTTACTCCGTGGAATGACGCCATCCTGCACTAAATAATCTGGTGAAATCGCTCCCATTGCACCAAAGCCTGTTTTTCGATTTGCCCACCATCTGTTGCTCTCCTGTTCATCTTTGGCGACTTTTACTTCCCGTACATTTCTTTTTTTGCACAGGTCAAGAATTTGATTGATTTGGTCGTTAATCCCAGCTGAAATTCCATCTACCTCAATTAAAAGCATGGCTTCAATATCCTTTGGATGGCCTACAGGAAATGCAGCCGCTTCCACCCCTTCAATCGCAATTTTGTCCATCATTTCTAGTGCAGCTGGTACAATCCCTGCCGATATGATATCTGAAACAGCTTGGCTTCCATCTGATACCTTATCAAAATAGGCGAGAATCGTTTGTTTCGCTTCCGGTTTTTTTAATATTCGAACAATAATTTTCGTAACAATCCCTAAAGTGCCTTCAGAACCAGTTAATAGCCCGAGCAAATCATATCCTGGTGTGTCCAAAATGCCTTTTTTACCTATCTCAATAATTTCACCACTCGGTAGTACCACCTCGAGTCCAAGAATATGGTTCGTGGTCACCCCATATTTCAGGCAATGAGCTCCGCCAGCGTTTTCAGCCACATTACCGCCGATTGTACAACAATATTGACTAGATGGATCAGGTGCATAATAGTACCCTTTATCCGAAATAGAGTTTGTAAGTTTGAGATTCACATAGCCAGGTTCTACCACGGCTCTTCTATTTTCTAAATCTACACTTAATAGACGCTTCATTCTTACTAAACTTATAATTACCTCACCATTTATCGGAATCGCACCACCGCTTAATCCTGTACCAGCACCTCTCGCAAGAAAAGGCAATTGGTTGTCAGAACAATATTTTACGAGTTTGGCTACTTCCTCCGTATTCTTAGGAAAAACGACAGCCTTTGGTAAATGCTTATGAAGGGTAAAACCGTCACAATCGTATGCTATCAAATCTTCTTTATGATAAAGAATCGAGTGTTCTCCACCGACGATGGCAGCCAAATTTTGTATATGCTTATCGTTTGACTGGATCCTGCTTACAGCCATATCAATCTCCCCTATTTAACAATTCATCTTCTTTTTGATACGCCCAGTCTAGTAGCTGAACGGTATGGACGATTTTTTGATTTCTACCATATTTTTGAACCCCTAACGCCATTTGGAGCATACAGCCGGGATTCCCCATTGAAATCATTTCTACGTCCTCAGGCACATGTTCCATTTTATTTTTCAGAACAGCTCCTGCCATTTCTGGATTGGTAATATTATATATCCCGGCACTTCCGCAACATCTGTCTGCGTTTGGCATATGGACCATTTCAACACCAGGTATATCAAGTAAAAGATCACGCGGCTCTTGACGAATCCCTTGGCCATGGGCGAGATGACAGGCATCATGATAGGTTATTCTCGTTTTGATTTCAGCTTTTGGCTTTTCATAGCCTGTGTCATACAGGTATTTCGAAATATCTTCTACTTTCTTCGAAAATTCTACTGCTTTTTTATGCCATTCAGGGTCATTTCTAAACAGTTCTGGATATTCCTTCATCATGCAGCCACAACCAGCTGCATTAACGATTATCTTTTCACAATCTTCAAATGCCTCTATATTTTGCTTTGCTAGTTTTCTTCCTGTTTCACGGTCTCCAGCATGAACATGCAAAGCACCACAGCAAGTTTGATTTTTCGGTATGACCACATTGTTTCCATTACGGTTTAATACATTAATGGTTGACTGATTAATATCACTGAACATGACATCCATGATACAGCCTGTTAAAAACCCGACTTCATGTTTTGCTTCTCCCTTTGCTTTAATGACTATTTCGTTTTTATATTTTTTACGTACCGGCTCTTTTATCTCTGGTAAAATCGCTTCCATTTCGACTAAATGTTTCGGCATGATATGAATTAAACCAGTTTTTCGAACCATCTTCTGCATACCGCTTTTTTGATAAAACTTTAACAGGCTTCCTATTGCATTCAATCGGTTTTGATGAGGGAACAACCCTTTTAGAAAGAGATCATTTACCGCCTTCTTTACCCCTGTAAGCGGGATCGCCTGACGAATTTGGCCACGGGCTTCTTCAATTAAACCGCCCACATCCACGTCAGCAGGGCAAGCGGTCGTACAAGCCCGACAATCAAGACAGGCAAATACCGGATCCATAAATTGCTTATTTACTTCCAATTTGCCTTCCGCCACAGATTTAATTAAATACACTCGTCCCCTAGGCGAATGCTGTTCCATTCCCGTTTGTTCATAGGTAGGACATGATTCTAGACACATCCCACAATGAACGCAGTCTGCCCATTTATTCTCGTCTGGAGGATCATTCCAAAGATAATTCCCCAATCCTTTTGTTGAACACACAGGACTCTCCTTTATCTGCGCTTCTTTTAAGCTCATCGTTTAAATCCCTCCTACAAATCGTCCTTGATTTAATATTCCATTCGGGTCGATTTTATTCTTAATCCCTTCTAATAGGAAGAAATGAGATGGCTTCTTGCCCCAGACCTCGATTTTTTGTCGAAGTATTAGCGGCAAATGCTTTACAACCACGTACCCTCCCATTCGCTCAACCGAATTTCTCAACCATTGAATCGCTGATAGTACCTCTTCTGATGATCCTTTTACTATCACTTGACATAAACCATGGCCAAGTCCTCCATGTGCGAGGATGGAAATAGGGTGAGAATCTTGCAATAGCTGGACTTCTCTTAGGACGTTTAAAACATCCAAATTCACTACACCGATTTTCAAGGCAGCCTCTATTGTTTGAGTGTTAGTAAACTTCGCTGCTCCATTTGGGGCTATTTGATAAAATTGATCCCAAAATGCTTGAGCATTTTTCTGGGAGAGAATATCTATTTGCGATTTTTCCGGCTGGATTTTATGAATAAAATCCTCTTGATAATGAACAGAGCTTTCGTTATCTTCAAAGCTGATTGCAACGGTATATTGGTGGTGTCCTGTTAATTTTTCCGCCAATAAAGGATTTAGTAACTCTAAGGCTACAGGTTCCATCATGGAATCTAGTACTTTAATCGCAAAGGAACGGATCTCTTGTAAATCTCCATTTGGAAAACGTAATAATACTAGACTTTCATACTTAGGTAATGGACGGAGCTTAAGCGTCACTTCGGAAATCACCCCAAGTGTCCCCATGGATCCAATAAAAAGCTTATTCATATCATAGCCGGCAACGTTTTTCACCACTTTACCACCCGTTCGAATAATCGTTCCATCAGGATAAATAACTCTTAATCCAATAACGGCATCTCTTGATGAGCCATAACCAAGGCGTTTTGGACCACTATCATTTGCCGCAATGACGCCGCCAATAGTAGCATAACCTGGCCAATTCACATCCAGGGCCATTTTTTGATTGTGCGCGGCGAGAGCGTTCTGTAAGTCTTTAAAAGGAGTTCCTGCTTTAACCGTCAGAGTCATGTCCCCAACGGTATGCTCCACAATGCCAATCATATTTGCTAAAGATAACAAGATATCGGCTGATTCGTTCACTCCACCAAATCCTCTTTTTGTCCCACCACCGACGATTGAAATCTTTTTTCCATGGGTATTGGCATATCGCAAAATTTCAGCAATTTCCTCTTCTGATTCAGGATATACCGTAACTTTTCCACCATTACCGAGCGGATGAATCTCACCTTCTTCTTCAGCCATTCGCTCTTCTGGTAAAATCCCTTTTAAGTCTACTAAAAGATCTGTTTGCACCGTTTTTTCCCACCTTTTCATTTGTATCGTAATAAGAAACAATGTTTCTAAATTTTGCAAAAATATATGCTCTCTTTTTATTAAAGCATGTATGGAAATATTTTTCAAACAAACATTTAGAATTTATTATATAATCAGAAAATTAATTGGAGCTAAATCTAAAAAAATTGTCCGTAGGAAACCCCTACGGACAACATCGGATTTTTTAGAATTATGCTTTGGTATTAGATAAAAGCCTCTCTTGTGTGACTCGTTCTAGTAACAAATCAACAAATTTCTTGCAACGTTTTATATCTTCACTTTGTGGAGTAATCTCAATTTTAAGAGTAGCAGCCAATGTTGTATGGACATAAAGCATATCCCTTAATTGGTCAACTGCTCCACAAAATTGTTCGTAACCACTATCTCCTGTACCCGCAACACCCGTTACCACATGTTTAACATTCTGGGTTTCAAATGCATGGTACAAATTCATCATCTCATATGGTATTTCTCCATTCCCCCATGTGTACGTTGCAACGATCATAGCATCAAATTGATCAATAGCCATGTCTTGAAATTGTTCCACCCGGTAGACCATAACCTCTACTTTTCTTTGAATAAATATATCTCGAATCAAGTAGACTAGTTCTTCCGTGTTTCCCGTTTTTGAAGTATATACAATGGCTATTTTCATAGTTCATCAAATCCGTTTAAATGGGAAACTTTTGAATACGTTCTTGGCTTCTGTTCAAAAAAGTCAGACTTCGTACCATTTTGCATTTCATCACTAAATACATGGATCCATGGCATTGGATTCTCCCGTTCCCTGTATAAATTTTGTAAACCGAGCTGACGAATTCGTTTATTGGCCAAGTATTCGGTGTATTTCTCATACTCCTTTAAATCAATTCCGTTGATATCCTTTAATACGTAATGAGCCCATTCTTTCTCCAGCTTCACCGCATGATCGATCGTTTGATAAATATAATCCACGTTCTCCTGATGATTTAATGTTGGATTTTCTGTTAATAGAATCCTTAAAAATTGAGCCATAAAATACGCATGCTGCATTTCATCCCTTTGGATATAGCTGATCATCGTGCTCGTTTTCAACATTTTTTGCTGACGAGCAAGATGATAGAAAAAGGCAAAACCTGCATAAAAATAGATTCCCTCAAGATTAATTGAATTCACTCCCAGCTCAAATAAATGCTGAGGAGTCGGATTGTCGCGAAATCTTTCATAGGCATCCAATATCAATTGGTTCCTCTTTTTAACAATCGGGTCACTTTTCGCCTGATCAAAACGAGAATTCTGCTCGCTCAATGGGACAAGGGAACTTAAAATATAGGAATAGGATTCATTATGTACAGCTTCCTGTTGAGCAATCACAGCAAATATTGCTTTAAAACTCGAATCAGTGACATAATCCATTACCTGCGTCATTGTTGGTGTTTGAAGGCTATCTAATGAAGCCAATTGGGTGTTGATCCTTAAAAATGTATCTTTTTCCGCCTCTGTAAGCAGATCCCATTGCTTAATATCATCCTGCATATTAATCTCCTGCGGTATCCAAAAATTTGACAGCAATGTATGATACAAATCATACATTTGTGGATAGGCAATATCGTTCCAGTTCAGGAGACCCGATGACTTTCCATTAATAATACCAGTGGATTTATTAGGAAACTCTGGGTTCAAGAGCTTTATTTTATTTAAAGGTACATGATTGTTCATTAAAATCTCCTCCCATTAACTATGACAAGCTTCACATTCTTCGATTTCTGTCTGCGAAGTGCTTCGAATATAGTACGTTGTTTTTAAGCCCTGTCTCCAGGCTTCCAAATGAAGATTCAGTAGCTCTTTTGCTTTTATGTCATGACGGACATAAAGATTAAAGCTAATCCCCTGATCTATATGTCTTGTACGTGCTGCATTTTGTCTAATGCTCCAATGCTGATCCAGTTCATGTCTTGCCCGTCGATAAAATTCATAGGTTCGATGATTTAAGTCAGGTGCAGTTACTTTTATTTTGAAGTTTTTCTTTTCCTCCGCATATTCGACAGAATAAATAGGATCAATTCCATCCGTCGACCCACCGATTTTTGCGGTAGATGAATTAGGAGCGATAGCCATCAACCAGCCGTTACGTAATCCGTATGCCTTGACTTCTTCTTTTAACGCTTTCCATCGGTCAGATGTATAATTTTTTCGTTCAAAATACTCACCTGTCTGCCAATCCGAACCTTGAAATTGGCTATAAGCCCCTTTTTCTTTTGCCAGCTCCATCGAAGCAAGTATCGTATGGTAAGCAATATTTTCATAGAGTTCATCCGCAAATTGGACTGCTTCCTCTGACTCCCAGTAAATCCCTTTTAGTGCTAAAAGATGATGCCAACCAAATGTTCCGAGTCCGATTGCTCGGAATTTTTTATTTGTCAGCTGGGCTTGACCAACTGATATGGTATTGATATCAATCACATTATCTAACATACGAACCTGAATTCGAATTAACCTTTCCAATACATCTGCTGGTACGGCCCTTGCTAGATTAATAGATGATAAGTTACAAACGACAAAATCACCAGGTTTTCTAACGATGACGACATTCCCATCTACATCCACATATTCTTGAACTATTTTTGTGAGAGACATATTTTGTGCAATTTCTGTGCATAGATTGCTGCAATAAATGGATGTACGGCCTTTTCCAAGCAAATGTTTATTCGGATTTTGTCTATTGACTTCGTCCCTGTAGAACATAAACGGAGTACCTGTTTCTAATTGAACCATCATAATTCGAGCCATGATATCCATTGCCCGGTATGTTTTACGCGGAAGTAATGGATGGTTTACCGCCTCCTCGTATTTCTCAGTGAAATATTTTTGGTCCACCTCATCGTAAAAATCCTCTAGTCCGAGCGGATTCCCTTGCTCATCTTTCCAACCCATGAATTGCTTTACTTGATGTGGACAGAACGTATGCCATTCACCGATACTTCTGCCGTTTTCATCTGTTTCCAAAAGCTTTTTCATAAACAAATCCGGAACGCTTACACCGATGAAAATATCATGCGCCTTTCTACGATCATCCCCGTTATTCGTTTTTAAATCGAGAAAACCATTCATCAGATCCTTATGAAACAAATCTAGGTAAACGGCAACCGCTCCCTGACGCTGACCTAATTGATCAACACTGACGGCGGTATCATTAATCAATTTTATCCAAGGTATCACACCAGAAGAATTGCCCTTGAATTTCTTAATATCTGAGCCAAGCGCTCTCACTTTTCCAAAATAAATTCCGATTCCACCGCCATCCTTACTTAGGCGGGCAATATCCCAATTGTTTAAATAGATCCCGTCTAATGAATCATCGACGATATCAATAAAACATGATGAAAGTTGACCAAAGCTTTTTCCGGCATTCGCCAAAGTAGGTGTTGCCACAGTCATGTAAAGGTTGCTTAATGCCCAGTATGCCTCTTTAATTAAAGATAAGCGTTTTGACTTTGGTTCATTCATCATAATTGTCATCGCAATAATCATGAACCGCTCTTGTGGTAGCTCATAGATATTCCCCTGATGATCTTTAGCCAGATAGCGATCAGCAAGCAAAAATAATCCTAAATAAGTAAATAATTGATCTTTATCTGGATTGATTTCTTTCGCAAGCTCGTCAATTTCCTCTTTACTGTAAGAGTTTACGAGATGACTAGAATAGATGCCGAGATCAGTTAATTGTTGAATTAAGCTATAAAAATTTCCATATTTCATTGAGGCATCGTAACCTCTTTGAAACGCTGCTTTTTTGTATAATTCATTCAAATAAAGTCCGGCTGCTAAATACGTCCAATCCGGCTGATCCATAGCAATTTGATTGACCGCATAACTTAATGCATAACGATTGGCCTCGGTTGCATCCATTTCCTTAATGGACTTTTCCAATTCACTCGTATTTAACTGATACTTTTCCGAAGCTTGCTTAATCGTCATTAATACATCATTTCGTTCTAATTTTTCTTTAGTAATCATAATAACTTCCCTTCCCTTATAATTAGAAAAGCGTAAGCTCCCTGCTTAGCGGCGTATGGTCCTGGAGATTCTCCAACTGAGATATAGGAAACACGAAGAACCGTAGGTGATTCGATGTTGACTTATCGTAGGGCGGAGATCGAAGGACAATAGCTGCTAGGGCGCTGGAGCTAGACAATTCTTGAAGTCGATAAGTTATTTTCTTATCTTTTCGAAAAGCGTAAGCGCCCTGCTTAGCGGCGTATGGCTTCCTCCATAATCTGCTGTAAAATTCCATTCCTTGTGTTCCCAATTGGAAACACGAGAATTTGTATTCATGTACATAGTCTAGAATGTGAAATCTTCACTTAGTTGCTTTACACCTTCCATCAATTGAAGTTGAATGTTTATTTTTCTCAATAAAAAAATCCGCTCAAGCGGTATTGAGCGGATGAAACGATAGCAAAGTAATAGGAATTAGACATCAATCCCCATCCAGTCGCCACCGTTTCATCTTCTCAATCCCCGAAGAAGCTGAAACAAGTTAAGATAGACAGGTCTCCTGACTGATGCATCATCCTACTATGAGCCCTTCCCATATAAGTGCCTATTCAGCTTGCTTATACAGTGGTATGCTCTGTTCGTCTGCATTTACAGTTGCGGGGGCAGTTCCGGATTTTCACCGGATTCCCTTTTAAGCCATTATCGGCATCTACCTTAAAGGCAAACACAATATATAGTTTTATTCATTTGTTTAATATCAATATATAGATCTTAAACTAGAAACAATAATAGTACAACATGGATTATTTTTCAAGTGTTTTTAGACAGTCGATCAATTTTCCTCCGTATAGAGATGTACAATTTATTAGATCGGCATTATCTATCTGCTCTTAACCTCTTTTGACTGTCTATCCTTATACCATTGGAAAAGCCAAATCGTTATGGTCAGCCAAAAGCCGCTTGCCATATATCCACCAATAATGTCGCTTGGATAATGAACACCCAAATATATGCGGCTAATTCCGATCATGATAATCATGAATGCACTAAAAAGAATTAACATCGTACGCCCGGTCCGAGTCCGAATATGTCTCCAAAGTAGAAAAGTTAGTATACCATATACCGTAAAAGCATTCATGGCATGCCCACTTGGAAAGCTATATCCTCCAATTTCAATCAAACGATGTAAATCTGGACGCGCCCTCTGAAAAAAAGATTTTAAAGCGTGATTCAACATAGGAGAACCCGCAATTACCACAATAAATAAGATAAGTTCTGATCGATGATGTAGTACAAAGTAAAGAAATAGGATAATCAATACACATAGTACGATAACTACTTTTGTTGAACCAATATTTGTAAAAAATTTCATGACTGTTGTCAAAGCCGGTGTCTCCATTCCTTGGATAGCCCGAATCACAGTACTGTCAAAGTTTACGATTTTATTCCCTTTTACAAGCAAGGCCAAAAAACTAAAAGTGATGAAAGAAACCAAGCATGTCAATAAAGCTCTACTCAACGGAAATTTTTTCACTCCAATACTTCTTTATTGCCAAATGGATCTACTATATTTTTTCCGCTTCTACACCATTTTAATCTAATAAAAAACTATTAACCAATTGTTTGAATTATACTTTTTTCTCCTATAGCATAATTTGCTGTGCTAATCACTACTTTATCCTTACGATCTTTGCCATAAAGCCAGACAACTTTCAATTGCCAATCAATACCCTTTTTTCACATTTACTTTATTGTGAAGTGGTTTTCCCTCTTCAATATTTCTCAGCGTTTCCAAAAAGCAATACGCTCCTTCCGCAGGCGTCGTAACAGCAGAAATATGTGGTGTGATCAATACTTTTGGATGCGCCCATAATGAATGATCCTTTGGGAGTGGTTCCTCTGTAAACACATCCAATACAGCAAAGCGCAAATGATTATGATCTAAGGCATCAAGCAAAGCATCTACATCCAGTGAAGCTCCTCTTCCGACATTTATAAATCCTGCCTCCGACAATCGTTGAAAGATGTTCTCCTTGAAAAGTTTTTCTGTGAGTTCTGTCAATGGAAGAGTATTGATGAGATAGCCTATATCGGGCAATCGATCATAATGCTCCTTCACTGTCATGACTTCTTTAAAAAATTCCTTTTCTTTCCCACTTAAAGAAACACCATAGACCTCTACTCCGAAACTGGCAAAAATCTTCGCTATCGTTTGACCGATCTCCCCTGTACCGTATATCATCACCTTTTGTTCATTTAATAATTTCGGGGTTATCGGGTACCATTTTTTTTGCTGCTTTAACTCTTCAAATTGATTATGAAACTGTAAATCTTTTAATATGTAACTCAAACAATATTCTGCTATTCTCTGACCAAATGAGCAAATCGTTCTCGTTAAGAGGACGCTTTCGTCCCAATCTTTTTTAAATAAAAACCGGTCAACTCCAGCTCCTAATGAATGAACCCACTGGACATGACGATAATCAATATTAGACTGTAAATGAAACGAAACGAGTGCATCAGCCCAATCTAAATCCTCTTGAGTAAATTTTTCTTCTGGCATAAACCGAAAATTTTTCTGCAGTTTTTCCTTTTGAATAATGGTTTGGAGTTCTTTAAACATTGGACTAACTACTAATATATTATTAATTCTCATTTTTTCACCCCTCCATTTATACCTTTTCTTGCTTTAAAATTGAAAACCCTTTTCGAAAAAAAATATTCAGGATTTTTTCTATTTTTTTCACAAAAACTCTTGAAGAAATGGAAGGAATCTGTTATATTACAGTCAATTAAATATTTTCTTACTTCAAACCTTTTGAAGTGAGGATAGAGGCGCAAAGACCATTAGTACCCATTCGGAGGATAATGAGGTCCAAGGATGAATGGCGAAAGGGGAATTTGCCGAAGTTTCAATGAACCTCATTGTTCTTGAAGCTGGTTCTGCTGTTGAATAAGCACAGAACTGTCATATAGGTAAACTATATGGAGGGCTATCTCACGCATAGGAACGAATTTTGTTTATGTTTCTACTACAGCAGCGGATGCCTTTCGCTGCTGTTTTTTGCGTTGGCCATACCCTCTACTAAAAAATTGAAATAAAGGGTGATTAAAAATGAATTTTGGCCAAGTTATTACCGCGATGGTAACCCCATTTGATGAAAACGGTGAAATTAATTACGAAGCAACAAGGAACTTAGTAAACTACTTAATTGCAAATGGTTCTGATGGATTAGTTGTTGCTGGTACGACCGGTGAATCCCCCACTTTAACGAATGATGAAAAAGTGAGTTTATTTAAATTTGTCGTTGAAGTGGTTAATGGTCGGATCCCAATTATCGCAGGAACAGGTTCCAATAATACACGAGCTTCCATTCAATTAACCCAGCAAGCCGAAGATGCCGGAGTAGATGGGATTATGCTCGTTACTCCATATTACAACAAACCATCTCAAGAAGGATTATATCAACATTTTAAGGCAATTGCTGAATCTACATCCCTACCAGTCATGCTATATAATATACCTGGGAGAAGCGTCGTTAATTTGTCAGTAGACACCATTGTACGTCTTTCGAAGATTCCAAATATCGTTTGTATTAAAGAAGCAAGCGGTAATTTGGATGCGATGGCTGACATTATCAGCCAAACACCAGACGACTTTACATTATATAGTGGGGACGACGGTCTGACCCTCCCTGTTCTATCCATTGGTGGCGCTGGTGTCGTTTCTGTCGCTTCCCATATTATTGGTAATGAAATGCAAGAAATGATCAGGCGTTTTAAACAGGGAGATGTGCATGGTGCAGGTTTAAGACATCGCAGCCTACTTCCGATTATGAGGTCATTATTTTCCGCACCAAGCCCAGCACCAGTAAAAGCAGCATTAAATATGAAAGGAATTCACGTTGGCGGACTACGATTGCCATTGGTTCCATTAAATGAAGAAGAAACTTTAGCCTTGCAAAAAATTTTATCAGCCGGGGGAGTAGAAGTATAAAAACCGGGGTTACTCGCCCCGGTTTTTCGAATAAATAGGTAACCTTTTTGGAATTTACTGTACCATCCCACGGCTGATCCTTTGATAGGGTAGTGCCATTCCCTACATTATTTAGTTATAATGATTGGACCATCCTTCGTAATGATTATCGTATGTTCTACTTGAGCTACAAAACTTTTCTCAGTAATATATGTCCAGCCGTCACCTTTTTCAAATACCTCTTCTTCCAATGTTGAGATAAAGGGTTCAAACGCAATAACCATACCGTCCTTTAACAGTTCATCATCCCATGGCTCATAATAATTATATATATGATTCGGTCTTTCATGAATTCTTCTGCCAATGCCATGACCGGTCAGATTTTTAATAACTGTGAACCCATTCTGTTTTGCCGTTTGATATACAGCCCTTCCAATTCCGCTTTTTTTGGATCCTGGCTTAATCTTTTTTAATCCCGCTTCAAAAGCAAGTTGAGCCACTTCACATAACTTTTCTAGCACTTCGTCCCCATTACCAACCACAAAAGAGATTCCTGTATCCGCAAAATATCCATTTTTCGAACCGGAAACATCGATATTGACGATATCCCCTTCTTGTATTACGCGATTCCCAGGAATCCCATGAGCGACTTCCTCATTAACACTAATACAAGTGTAACCAGGAAAATCATATTCTCCTTTTGGAGCAGAGATTGCCCCATTTTTCTCAAATAGCTCTCGAGCCATTTCATCCAATTCTTTGGTGGTTATTCCAGGTTTTGTCCTTTGGACTAATTCGTCTCGAATAGCTGCTACTATTTTTCCAATCTCTTTTAATCCGTTAAAATCTTCTTCTGTTTTTGCAATCATCTGTATTTCCCCTACTTATTCATTTTTTTAGTAAAATAAACTCATAACCTATATTGTAGCTTTTCTTTTTGGAAAAAAACAAGATATTAATGTTTTTCTTATAAAAAATATCAACAATTTAAATCATTTCTTACCAAAAACGATCATTTTCATGTTATTATTCACCAAAAATCTTTTCATCATATACCCTTATAGAGAAAATAGGCACAATTCCACCGTTTTTATGGCTTATTTATCATGAAATCTGTTACAACTTTCGCTTTTTCCTCTTTTGCTGTTAAAAACACTTCCAGTTTATAGTGGCCATTTGAAAGATTTGAGATCACGAACTCCTTAGCGAACTCCTCATCATTTTTTACATATTCTTCTTGAATCGCTTGGGTAGACAATACTTCCTTAGAAAGTTGTTTTATTTTATTTCCCGCTCCATCATATAAAATATAATCAACCTGTAGACCATTTTGGAATGTTAATTTTTGGGGTTGACCTGAAATATTTGTTACCTTGTAATCTACCTTCACCCCATTAGTTTCTACTTTCGTTTCAATGGCTGCTTTCCATTTTTCAGAACGATGATTATTTTGATGATTTTCGATATTTACCTGCCCAGAACTTCCAGGAGAATTTGACTCAAGACCGCAGCTTGATAAGATTCCGATAAATAAGGCTAAGGCTGTGCCTTTGATTAATCTCGTACTTTTCATTTAAAATAATCCCCTCTAATTTTTACAGTTGGTTTTAGCAATATAGTCGCAAAAATGAGGATGAAGGTTACACAATCTTCCAGAAATATAAACATAAAGTTCTTAAAATCATTAGAAAAGCTGCCTCAAAAGGCAGCTTTCTATAATTCTTCTAATATCGGAAAAAGTTCTTCTAAATGTTTGATTTCAAAAGTAGGGATCACTTCATTTTTCTCTTTATTGTGACGGTTAATCCAAACTGATCTGATTCCTGCTCGATTGGCACCAAGAATATCTGTCATCAAGTTATCCCCTACCATCATGACTTCCTCATTGGTAAGTGACATGAGAGACAATGCATATTCGAAAATAGCCGGATCAGGCTTTCCACGTCCGAAATCACCTGAAATGACAATTTGTTCAAAATACGGGCGTAACTCAGGTGTAATAGATAACTTTGTATTTTGTAAATCTGGTGAACCGTTCGTTAATAATAATAGCCTATATTTTTCCTTTAATTTATCTAGTGTTTGAAAAGTTTCTTCATATACATAGGATAGCTTCCTACGCTCGGCCGGAAATCGCTCACCTAGTTCAAATCCAAAATCAGGATCATCCACACCCATCGCCTTTAGACCGGCTATCCACGCTTCTTTCCTATAGGTTGGAACAATTTCTTTCATTTTACGAAATTCTTCTTGATCATCTAAGAAATTCCCCCATAATCCTTCAAATGGATTAATACCAATCATTTGTGTAAAAGGGTAAATTTCATAGGAAGAATATATATCTCGCGCAGCTTTGCGAACTTCTTCTTCAAGTATAATTGGATCAATCCCATATCGTGCCTCTGCTACCTTACAAGTTGTAACAAAAGCTTCCTTCACACATTTCTGATCCCATAACAGGGTATCATCTAAATCAAAAAAAATTGCCTTTACCATCATTCCGTCCTCACTTTTATTTTTTAATATTTTACCATATTTAAGTATTAAAATATATCAGATAATTAGAAAAGCGCAAGCCTCCTGCTTAGCGGCGTATATCCTGGAGGTTCTCCAATTGAGATAAAGGAAACACGAAGAACCGTAGGTGATTCGATGTTGACTTATCGTAGGGAGGAGACCGAAGGATACTAGCCGCTAGGGGGCTGGAGCTAGACAGTTCTCGAAGTCATAATGATATTTTTTAATCTTAATTAGAAAAGCGCAAGCCCCCTGCTTAGCGGCGTATATCCTGGAGGTTCTCCAACTGAGATAAAGGAAACACGAAGAACCGTAGGTGATTCGATGTTGACTTATCGTAGGGAGGAGACCGAAGGATACTAGCCGCTAGGGGGCTGGAGCTAGACAGTTCACGAAGTCATAATAATATTTTTTAATCTTAATTAGAAAAGCGCAAGCCCCCTGCTTAGCGGCGTTTGACCTCATCCCAAAAGCTATCGCTTTTGGTCGTGCGAGGTTGATGCTGCCGTAGCCTTTCTTATGGTAGCCTCCAATTGAGATAAAGGATTCAATTTTGACTTATCGAAAGTCGTCGGGATAGAGCTAGACAATCCTTGAAATCGTAATATCTTATTTCCATAAAAAAACATCCCCTACACCGTGATATGATCCCCTTATAGTAGACAGAAAAAAGAAAGCACATGAATCTGTCTACTATGGAGGGGATTTTTTCTATAGGGAAAATACGAAAAACATATGATGTAAAGTTTAAAAAGAAAGCTGTGGATCTATATAAAAAAGAGGGCATGGGCTACAAATCGGTGGCTAAAGAGTTAGGGATTGATCATCCATGGTACGTCGATGGGTAGAACACTATGACAAAGAAGGAATGAAAGGTCTGGAGGAAAAACGCGGGAAGGCAAAAGGACCAGGTAAAGGAAGACCGAGAACTCGTCCAGAAGATCCTGAAACGAAAATCAAGCGTCTTGAAGCGGAAGTAGAAATGCTAAAAAAGCTCTTAAAAATGTGAAAGGGGGAATGGAAACCATACCAACTCATAAGAAGTTCATCATCATTCATGAAATGGCTGGTAACCATATTTCTATTCAAGAATTATGTAAGATTGCAGGCGTATCTCGAAGTGGATATTACAATTGGGTAAAACGGCAGAAACACCCTTCTCAAAAGCAATTAGAAGACGAGCAGTTAAAGAAAAAAATCGAGGAGTGCCATAAAAAACGGAAAGGAATCTACGGGTATCGGAGAGTCAAAGTCTGGCTTAAGAGAAAATACAAACTGAATATCAACCATAAACGCGTACAAAGGTTGATGAAAGAGATGGGAATTCGTGCGGTGATTCGGAAGAAACGGCCTTATTATGGGAAGAAAGAGCCTTATGTCATTTCGGACAATCATCTAAACAGGGAATTTCACGCGTCAAAACCAAACGAGAAGTGGGTGACAGATATTACATATTTGATTTTTAATGGGCAAAAGCTTTATTTGTCTGCCATTAAGGACCTATACAATAATGAAATTGTTGTCTACCATATTAGCCCAAGAAATGACATCAAACTGGTGCTTGATACGCTAAAAAAGACCATAAAAAAACGGAATGTAAATGGACTCCTCCTGCATAGTGATCAAGGATTCCAGTATACATCCCGTCAATACAACAACTTACTTAAAAGATACAATATAAAAGCTAGTATGTCCAGAAAAGGAAACTGTTTTGACAATACCAGCATGGAGAACTTCTTCAGCCATTTCAAGGCAGAGTGTTTTAATCTGCACTCTTTTCGCAAAGCCAAAGAGGTCAAGGGATGCCATACACAAATACATTCGTTTTTATAACCACCAACGTTTCCAAAAGAAATTAAATAACCTGAGTCCTTATGAATATAGGACTCAGGCTGCTTAAGTGTGCTTTTTTATTCCTGTCTACTTGACAGGGGTCACTTCACCGTTGGGGATGTTTTTTTCAATGTTTCTACTTTAAGACACTAGAAGGTTTCTGGACACGAACAATCATTCCGCTGATCAAAATCGCAATGATTGCCGGAAGTAACCAACCAAGGCCTTCATTATATAGTGGTAATGTACGTTCATAAATAGATATGATCGAAGCAAGCCACCCAAACGGTTCGATTTCCAGCAACTGGCATAAAGTTTTAAAGCCATCAATAATACTGATCATAAATGTTACTACTGTTGCAGTCACATAAACGATTGGTGAATGGTTATAAAATTTCGATAAAAAGGTTAGCATGATCAAGACAATTGCCAACGGGTATAGGAACATTAATACCGGTATAGAAAAGTTAATAATGTTAGAAAGTCCAAAGTTCGCAATGATGAAAGAAACAAAAGAAAAAATAAGTACCCATATTTTATAGCTTACTTTTGGAACTAATGCATGAAAATATTCAGCACAAGCTGTAATTAACCCAATACTGGTTGTTAGACACGCTAAAAAAATAATGATTGACAACATTACACTGCCTGCCGAACCAAAATAATGTGAAGCAGTTTTCCCCAAAACAAGTCCACCTGTTTCCAGAATCCCAAACTTTTCGGTACTGGTTGCTCCTAAATAAGCAACACCTAAATAAATAATCCCTAAAAAGAGAACAGCAACAATTCCAGATTTAGCTGAGGCAGTAAGAATACCGCGAGTGGACGAAACTCCCATCGAACGAATCGCATTAATGACAATGATACCAAATACAAGGGAAGCTAGCGCGTCCATCGTATTATAACCTTCCATAAACCCTTTAATAAAGGCCCCATCCGCATATGCTTCTTGTGGAGCTTCAATAGAACCCATTGGATTTATTAAAACCATCAATAATAATACAAATATAAGGATAATAATGAGAGGTGACAAGATTTTTCCAACATTGTCCACAATTTTTGCCGGGTTTAAGGAGAACCAAATGGTAACTAAGAAAAATACCAACGAGAAAATCAGTAATCCTGTTTGCCCTGCTCCTTCCCCTAAAAACGGTGCAATCCCGATATCATAAGAGACGGCGCCTGTTCTAGGTGCAGCAAAAAACGGTCCAATCGTTAAGTAAAGAAGCGAAGTAAAAGTCAACCCATAAATCGGATGAACTCTACCAGCAAGTTCTTGTAAATTTTTACTTCCTGATATCCCCATTGCTAAGATCCCCAGTAATGGCAATCCAATTCCAGTTGTCAAAAATCCCGTTACTGCTTCCCATACTTTTGTTCCAGATTGTTGGCCAAGTGTAGCAGGAAAAATCAAGTTTCCAGCTCCAAAAAACAATGCAAATAACATGACACCAACCACAAAATATTTGGAAAATGATAATTTATTATCCATTTATTAAACCCCTTGTTTTTTTAATATTTGTCGAATTTTGTCTAGTCACCCTAATCACAGTTACCAATTTTACTATGCTTACTTTTAAAACGCAATACATTTCAGTGATTATTTTGACAATTTCTAAATTACTAAAAAGATTGTGAATATACCTTAAAAATATTTATATTTATTCATTCTTTAATCTCGCTTGTTTTCATTTTGTTAATGAATTGAAATAATAAGACAGCCATGAAAATACCGTTTTCCCCAGTCTATTTCATGATTAATTCAATAAAATGAACTATCACTTTTTTCATCTATCATCTTATTTAATCTCATTCTAATTAATAAATATACATCTCTAAGAGAATCAAAAAATTTGACAATTTTGTGAACAAAATTAAAATAGAAAAAAAGGGGGAATGGTAAATATGAATTCAAACACAAAAGTTCTACATGCAGCAAAGTTTGTTGGAGGTTCTTTGCTACTCATTGGACTAATCATTCTTTCATACAGCATCTATGTAAGCGATTCCAACATCTTGGCCGGAGTTGGAGTCGGAACCATTGTTGGAGCCGTTTTTATTTTTCTTATGGGCATCTTCTTTGTGGCAACCGAAGAAATGCTTGAGAAATCATTTAAAGGTGTTGCCGTTATAGTAAAAAAGGAACGTCTATATCGACGCTCCTTCCGCTAAGGTTAATCAGTTATAACCCCATATCATGGTTAATAATGTACCAAAGACAGTTGCTAAAGCAATAAATACTCCATAATAGACGTTCGTGTAGATTACACCTTTATCCTTTGTTTCACCAGCATGCATAAATACGACCAATTGAACTGCTGCCTGAATAAATGCTGTTGCAAGCAAGATTGTCATTCCTGTAGAAAAAGACATATCTAAAAAGTATACAGCAAGGGCAATGACAGTTAGAAGCAGCGAGAAGACAAAACCAAATATTTGCTTCATTGGAAATAATTCTTTCATTATTACATCATTCCTTTCAGGTAGACGAAGCTGAAAATAAAGATCCAAACAACGTCTAAGAAATGCCAGTAAAGAGAGAAAATAAATGATTTATTAGCTGTTTCTGGTGTCAGCCCTCGTTTTTTCACTTGAAGAAGGATAAATAAACCCCAGAATAATCCAAAGGTTACGTGCAGTCCATGCGTTCCCAATGTGGATAGGAGGATGGCTGTAAACGCACTCGTTTGCAGCCCTGCCCCTACATGAACATAATGGATAAATTCAAAAATTTCCACACCTAAGAAAACAAGACCTAATAGGAGTGTAATCGCGAAAAAGGACATCATTGCTTTTTTCCGTCCAATCCTCATCGCATGAACCCCTAGTCCAATGGTAAAACTACTTGTTAACAAAACAATCGTTTCAATTAATACAGGTGTAATTTCAAAAATCTCTGCACCAGATGGTCCGCTTCCAATCCGGTCAACTAAAGTGAAATAGGAAGCGAACAGTGTTCCAAATAACATAATTTCTGCACCAAGAAAAATCCAGAAGCCTAAAATTTTCAATCTGTTTTCTTCGGTACTATATTCTAATGGTAGCGAGTGATCGATTTTCATTATTTTGCACCTCGCAATTTTGTTTCTGTTTCCTCAATTTCCTTGACTGAAATATATCGTCCGTGATCGATTTCCATCGAACGGTGTGCCATGCAGGCCAAAATTCCAATAGTGGCAATAATAGCTAATGGCCATAAACTAAATACTAACGCAAATCCCCAGATAAAGAAGATAGAACCCATAATAAATGGTACACCGCTATTATTCGGCATATGAATTTTTTCATAATTACCTTGGAATAAAATATGACGCTTTTTCTTCGCATCCCAAAGTGCTTCTTCTGATTTTACATGAGGCACGATGGCAAAGTTATATTCAGGAACTGGACTGTGTGTCGCCCACTCCAATGTTCTTGCATCCCATGGATCTGCACTGATGTCTCTTGATGCATAACGGATGCTGTAGTAAACGTTATAAACAATTAGGATAAAACCGATGGCGAGACCGATTGCCCCGACAAAGGAAACCATGTTTAATGGTCCAAAACCAGTAGACTCTGAATATGTGTACATACGGCGAGCTTGACCGTCCAAGCCGGTGAAGAACATTGGCATAAATGCAACCAGCGTACTGATACCAATCGTCCAAGCCGTAATCTTACCAATACGTTCATTTAACATGAAACCAAACATTTTTGGCCAGTAATACGTTAAGCCAGCCAACATAGCAAATACAACACCAGGAATAATGACCATATGGAAATGAGCTACTAGGAACATGGTGTTATGGTACTGATAATCAGCCGCTGACATACCAAGCATAACCCCGGTAACTCCTCCGATTGTAAACAACGGAATAAACAACAATGCATAAAGCATTGGAGTTGTTATTTCAATTTTTCCTTTATAGAGAGTAAACAGCCAGTTAAAAATCTTAACCCCTGTAGGAACTGCAATGGCCATCGTTGTGATGGAGAAGATACTATTTGTTAACGCTCCTTGACCCATTGTAAAGAAATGGTGAACCCAAACTAAGAAAGATAAGAGCGAAATGATAACCATGGAGGCAACCATCGATTTGTAGCCATATAGATTACGGCGTGCAAAAGTAGAGATTACCTCACTGTAAATTCCGAATGCTGGTAAAATCAAAATGTACACTTCAGGGTGACCCCAAACCCAAAATAGGTTAGCCCAAAGCATATCCATACCACCATTATTAGTGGTAAAGAAATGTGTTCCGAACAGACGGTCTAAAGTCCCCATCGCCAATGCGACAGTTAATACTGGAAAAGCAAAAACGATAATCACATTGGCAATTAAGGATGACCATGTGAACATAGGCATTTTCATTAATGTCATGCCAGGCGCTCTCATTTTTAATATCGTCGTAATAAAGTTAATTCCCGTCATTAACGTTCCGAGACCTGCAATTTGGATGGCAATCATATAATAGTTCGTCCCTACGGAAGTACTAAACTCATTGCCAGCAAGCGGGAAGTAAGATGTCCATCCGGCATCAGGAGAACCACCGACAACGAACGAAATATTAAATAACATGGCTCCAAAGAAGAATAACCAAAAGCTTAGTGCATTTAATCTTGGGAATGCCACATCACGAGCCCCAATTTGTAAAGGAACCACAAAGTTCATAAGCGCCATGATAAATGGCATCGCCATAAATAGGATCATAACCACTCCATGTGTGGTGAAAACTTCATTATAGTGCTGTGCATCTAGTAGTGTATTTTCCGGTACAGCCAGCTGGGCACGCATCATTAATGCATCAACACCGCCCCGGAATAGCATGAGTAAAGCGGAAATTAAATACATAATCCCGATTCGTTTATGATCTACTGTAGTTAACCATTCACGCCATAAATATCCCCATTTTTTAAAGTACGTTAGTCCAACGACGATGGCAATGATAGTCAGTACGATAGCCACCATCGATGCATAGATCGCTAGACTTGGATGGGGAATGGCAAAACGATCAAAGAAATCCATTGTTTATTGACTCCTTTCGGATTATTAAATAGGAAAATATCAAACTCTTACAAATTAATGATGATTGTGTTCTGATTTTAAAGTTGATTCGCTAGCTTCATTTTCTTCGTTACCCATTTTTGCACTGTGGGAACCATGGTTATGACCTCCATTTTCTCCTTCAGGAGGCGGTAAAAATCCTAAATGGGTTCCTGTAAAAGTTAATTGTCCAAGATGACCTGGTTCCAATAATTCATTAAATTTTTGTTCTGTTAAAGGTTTTGCCGTTCCTTTAACTTCTTTCACCCAATCGTCAAATTCATCTTGTGGCATAGCCTTTACATTAAATGTATTTTCCGCAAATCCTTTTCCACTGAAGTTAGCATTACGGCCCATATATTCCCCTGGTACATCAGCTGCTAAATGCAATGTAGTAACCATGTCTGCCATCGCATATTTTTGGCCGCCAAGCTGCGGAATCCAGAAGCTTGTTATTGGTCCGTGAGAATAAAGCTTAAACTCAATCGGGCGATCGGTAGGAATGTATAAATAATTCACTGTTTCAATGTTTTCTTCCGGATAACTAAAATGCCATTTCCAATTCGAAGATGTCGCATAAACGACTAAAGGTTTCTTGTTTTCGTATCCTTTCGGTGTAGATTCCACCGCATAATTTGATTTAACTGACATAAAAGAAAGGAATGCTACGATTAAAATGGGGATACCCACACAAATGGCTTCAACAACGATGTTGCCTTCAATGTGAGGTGGTTCATAATCCTTTCCTTGTTTTGATGCGCGATATTTTATAAGCATGTATGCTAAAAGCCCAAACACGACCAAGACAATAAATGACATGATGTAAATCGACATTTTGATGTCATTGGCTTGTACTTCTGCCTGTGGGCCTTTAGGATCTAAAACGAGTAATGATTCACATCCTGTAAGCACTGTGATAATAGTGAAAACTAAAGTCAATAAAGCACCAAACCGTTTCAAGTCAATACCCCTTTCTAGGTTTTTAGAAGGTAAAAACATATACACAATTTTTTGCAAGTGATATAAATCACACGCTAGCATTACTATCATATAATATTTTTTTCGAATGTACATTTAAATGTGAAATGTGTCACAAAATGTTCAAAAACAATAAGCAATAAATAAAAATCTCACCTTTTTTTATTGGCTTTTGTGAATGGATTATATTATTATAATAAATTCTATTTTTTTAAGCACACCTTTCAAATGGTATAAATTGCACAAAAAGGAAAGAGTTGTCTAATAAAGACAACTCTTTCCTTTTTTGTTTATTTTATTTTTTTGACATAATTTTTAACAAGAGCGTAATCAATTTTCAAATGGAATTTTACTATTTTGGGTTTGACAACTATAAAATATTTCAATGGAGATTCCCATTTCATATCTCTTCTATATTTAACCATCTCATTTATAGCCCAAATACTTCAGTCTACTTAGGCTATTATCTGATACAAAAATCTGGTTCCATACGTAAATTGTTAAGAAAGGAAGGGGATTTAACTATACCGGTGTATTCCATTCCTTTCTTGATAAGGAGGTGAAAAACATGTCTGAAATGGAATCCTCTCAAAATGAGTTTCAAAGTCCTTTTCATATAAAAAAACGAGAAGATTTTGATTTTGGGGAATTTATGTTTTTGAAACGTAATCGCCACGATGAAAAAAATCATACTGAATCTTCCTCTATGGAAACTGAATCCTCCTCACACGAGGAAATATCGTATGAAAAACCGCAAAAGGAAGATTTTTATTGTACGGAGTGGCAATGCAAAGATCATAAGCTCATACAAAGCTGCTGGAAAGACGGGAATATGTGGGTATTAAGGATCCGAAACAAATAGTAATGGAGATTATATTGGGAAAGGAACACGACCTTTCCCTATACTTTCTCCATCCTTTATTTCTTGTCTCACAACATAATCCTTTTCATTGATTAACCATAATCGAAATCAATCGGTCTTCAATTTTTTTCCCATTTGACTCATCAAGCAAGTTGTTTAAAAGGATGGAGAAAATTAATGTCTCTCCACTTTTCGTTGTTACATAACCAGATAAAGAGCTGACAGTGGTGAGTGTACCGGTCTTAGCTTTCACCCTTCCCTTTACATCAGCCGTTTTCATTCGATTACGAAGTGAACCGCCTACCATTTTCTCTGGCTCACCACTGACTGGAAGGGAATGAAGAAAAGAATGAAACCATTTTTCCTTCTGCACCGCAAACAGTAGTTGTGAAATTTGGTTAGCAGATATCAAAGTCACGTGTGAAACTCCAGATCCATCTCGTATCACCATATTGTTTGGCTGCAGACCAAATTTTTTTAATTCAGCATTTAACACTTCCAATCCCTTTTCCCAACTACCATCCCCATGAATGACCTTCCCCATTTCTTTCACCAATACTTCCGCATGAACATTATTACTTAATTTCATATATGGAACCATCAACTGAGATAATGGCATAGAGTGGTGGATAGCTAATTTGTTTGTGGTTTCAGGCACCTTCCCTATTTTGATCTTCCCTGTGAGTTTAATTCCTTGTTCTTCTAATGATTGTTTAAAAAGGGTCAGCGCATATCTCGTGGGGTTCCAGATTCCTACTTTTTCCTTAATGGTTTTTGATCCGACTGGAAGAGTTCCTTCAATAATAATGGAGTTTTTTGCATGTTCCCGCTCAATAGTGATATCCTTTTTCCCATTTGTACCTGTTGTAACAGCCTTGTTAATGATTTTCACGTAGTTGGTTTTCGGATTGACGACTACTCCTACTTTTTCCCCCTCTTTTTCTCCAGGCGTAACCTTGATTTCTATCGAACCTGTATCATACTCCGGAGTGGGTGCTGCAGTTAATGCTGAAATTTGTGCACCATAATAAGTTGTTTCATCACTCCATGGGAGGTCAATCGAATATCGGCTATTATCATACCAAGTATCATCTCCGACCAATTGTCCCTTAATTTTTTGTATTCCCTGTTTTAATAAGTCCTTAGCTAATTGATCAAAATCCGATTTTAACAGAGTCGGATCTCCTTTTCCTTTCAAATAAAGATTGCCTAGTAGTGTTTTCTTTTTCACTAGATCGTCTGTATGTACTTCCGTGGTAAAAGAATAATTTTCTCCTAGAACATTAAGGGCTGCGGCAGCTGTTAAAAGTTTCATGTTAGAGGCCGGACGAAGGCGAACATCCCCTTGATGCTGATAGAGGATTCGACCATCAGCCGCTGAACGAATGCTAATTCCACTAACTCCCCCTTGTAAATCAGGGGAATTATTTAATAAATCATTGATTCGTTCCTCCAAAACAGATGAATTAACTGCTAAGACATTGCTTGGATTGAAAGAGACAAAATATAAAGTAATGACAAAAATTAAAACTCTCATGAACAATCCGAAATCCAACCTTTCCTTTTCTGAGAGTTTGTCCAAAATTCCATTAAAAATTGGCCAATGAAAATTGGACAATCTTTTTTATTTTTTCAAAACAAAAATATGATCTTTCAAATAAGCCCAATTTTGCGGTGCAGGTAAAGTGATTTGCCAAAAAGTCGTACCTGACAATTGGTATATATCTATTAATCGATATTTCTCCATATAACTCCGAATATCCTCAAACCAGACAATATGCTGTTCTGTACCACGCCAATACTGGTACCAGGGAGCTTGAGCAGATAAGTCGAATTGAATGGGAGCACCGGTAGATATTGCATGATTTTGAGCCGCAAGAACGGATAATGCTTGCGTCCTATTAGTCCCTACAACTTTATCATACCCATACAGTGCCATCGCTATCTGTATTTTGTGAGTCGGAATTTGAGTGATCGAATATTGAATGACCTCTTCCATCCAAGTAATCGGTGCAATGGGGTCCGGTGGTCCACCCGGGTAACCATAATCAATGGTCATTACTGCCACTAAATCGGCAGCTCTCCCTATTCCAGCATAATCATATGCGCCAACGATACGATTCGTTGGAAGGTCTTCTGTTTTTGCGTGAACATTTACCTGTAAAATAAGGTTTCCTAATTCCCTTTTTAATTCTAGTAAAAATTGATTAAAATCATTCCGTCTTGGCGGAGGGATAAATTCAAAGTCAATACTGACTCCACCAAAGCCTCTCTGCTTTGTTAAGTTTACGATACTTACTATTAAATTTCTTCGATAGGTTGGATTTCCGAGGACCGTTCCTGCAAGTTCCGCACTAAAGTTTCCTCTTAAAAAATTACGAATCATTAATAATGGAGTAATGTTTAATTGCTTACATTGAGCAACAAGGTTAGTGTCGTCTATTTCGTTATAGGCATAGCCTTCCATAGTAAAAGAATAGGCTACCACGGCCAAATATGTCAGCTGTTCGGCTATTGTGGCTAATATCTCAGGAACAGTGCCAGGAGAAGGTACGATAAAACCAAGAGTATTGATTTGCAATTTGAGTGGCGATGGAATTTGGATGATTTGTCCGATGGTGAGGCGGTTCGGGTTGATTCCGGGGTTCGCTGTTATGATAGCTGTTGGTGAAGTGCGAAACTGCTGTGCTAATTTCCAAATTTGGTCGCCGGCTTTTATTCGATATGTTCGTATCTGCTGTGTAGAGTCAGGAAGATAAATCGCAAGACCCGGAACAAGAGGAGAAGACGGCAGACCATTTAATTGAATGATGGTATGGATGGGGATGCCGTAGTGTTTAGATATCTGCCATAAACTTTCGCCAGATTGCACCACATGAATAGCCATACAAAAATCACCCCCTTTTATACATCATATGGGGCACCGTTCGATTTATACTTAGATTCGATACATTTTCTTTTTTATCTCGCAGTTAGAATTAATCAAGTTTTATGAAAAAATTCAAATAAAAGTTTTTAAAAATAAAACCTATTTTCACGATAAAAATTCTGGAATAAATGGACCAAATATCCTAATAATACAAATATGCTTTTACAAAAAAACAAATGTTTTGCCCTTTTTCAACCCTTTTGGAGGAACCAATATGTTTTGGATCGTGTGTATTTTTATCATTACATTTCTTACCGTATTCATTAGGAAGAGAAAAAACCTCACATTTTTTGAAGGGCTGGCTATTTTTTTACTTTCCTCAACGATTAATCAAAACATTTTGAATATTGTTACAGTAAATATGAAGTTGATTCGAATTCCCAAGGAAGTTAATGAATTCTTTGAAGCGTTTGTATACCGAGCTTTTTTCATACCATTATTGGTAGTGTTATTTATAGATTTATACATTCATTCTAAAACGATGATGGGTAAATTTTTTGTCATTGTCTTTTGGATTCTATTAATAACAGGTTTGGAATATGTTGTGGAACATTTTAGGATGATCTATTTCATTCGCTGGCATATATGGTATTCCTTAATGGAATGGTCGTTTGTCATCATTGCTTCCCTCTTATGCCATCGTTTTCTAAATTACTTACATACGAAGGGAAGTAGATAAAATGCCCTATTTCACCTTAGTGAATTTCGACGAGAATGAATGGTGGGTAATTGCGGGTTTTTGTCTTTTATTATCGTTATTCCTTATTGTGCCGAGACATTTCCCGCCAGTTTTAACTTTTTTACTGTTGCTCTTTAATGCACATTTAGCCATTATGATTGATTTTATTCTAGCATCTAATTTCCCATTTAACTTCTATGATGCACTGGATAATGAAAAATACGAATTTTTCGATATTATTATGGATATGTTCAATTATACTCTAATAGGCTACTTTTTTATGTACTGTTATGATAAATGGAAACTCCGCGGGTTTTTATGGGTTTTGCATTTTTTTGCTTGGATTGGATTATCTCTGCTCCTAGAATGGATTTCCCATCAACTCCATGTTTATCATTATCATAACTGGCATCTAGGCTACTCTGCCGTAGCGTATTTCTTTATTTTTATTATCTATATTATTTATTTAAAAATCGGCAAACTGGCTTATAAGCATTTTAAAGAAACGAAACCCATGAACGAATAAACCTTGGTTCATGAACATGACCAAGGTTTATCTTTTAATATTCATAACGATCCTCATCCCAATATCTTTTATTTCTATGTTTATAACAGGTGTCACAGGTTGGAAATGAGTAATTCCATGGGAGTTTTTTGCTACAGTTTTTACATTTTTTCATGAATTTCTTTATATCCGATTTTAACCGTTCTTGTACTTTGTCACTAATTTCCTCTCGCAATCGTTCCCAGTACAATGCTTCTGTTCGATGACCCAATCTATATAAAAATAACAAGTGAAGCCCAATCGCTTTGTAACTTAACTCCAGCTCCTCTAAGGTCCTCTCCTTTATCGGTGGCTCAGGGAGATCCCTTCCATGGATAATCGCATACATCGTCTCCTCCCATTGCCTTGTTAATGCTGGTTCATTTTTGGAGAAGGGTAGGTGTAGAAAGCCATATAAGTCTGTCAGCGAAAGACGTGCTTCGATTTCAGTACCAGCTATTTTTTCATAAAGTGAACGTTCTTCTGTTAGGGAGGCTTTTTTTGTTCCCTTTGGACTTTTAAATTTTTCCCATAGTTCAAAAAAAGTCCCTAAGTCGTGGTAGTAACGTTGAAATCTTTCTAATACAGAGTTTGTTGGTGCAATGGCAAATGTTTGGATAGGCTGATCCTCTTGGAACAATAAATTTTTCATTTTCTTTATGTTGCTTGTAAAAGCGACCTTTCCAACATTGTATATTCCTTTGCGCCCGGCCCGTCCTGCAATTTGCTTCACTTCTTGAGAAGTAAGAAGCCGCCTTCTCGTACCATCAAACTTCTCATTTTCTAAAAACACAATCCGACGGATAGGTAGATTTAATCCCATTCCAATTGCATCAGTTGCGACGATCACTTTCGTTTTTGCTTCGTAAAATTGCTGAATTTGCTTTTTCCTTGTTTCAGGAGGCATACTCCCATAAATCATACTGACAGTATGGCCATCATTTTGTAACCTTGATGCCAGCTCAAGAACTCTCCTTCTTGAAAAACAAATAAGGGCATCGCCTCTTTTCACATTTTTTATATGAAATTCTTTTTTCTCGACCTTTAATGGTGTATCCCGAGTATATTCCTTTATTTCAATGATCGAATTACCAAGCAGTTCTATCATCATTTCTTTTGAATTACGGCTCCCAATGATATGGACTTCATTTGCATTGGCTTTGGTAATAGCCTTATACCAAGAAAACCCTCTATCTTTATCTGTAATCATCTGAGCTTCATCAATGACCACTACCTCATAAAATTCCTTTTCATGAAACATCTCAACTGTACAAGAAATATGGTTAGCCCCTGGAATGATTTTTTCTTCTTCCCCTGTTTTCAAGGAACAAGGTGTCCCCTCTGCATTCAATTTATCATATACCTCAAGGGCAAGTAGTCTAAGTGGTGCCAAATACAATCCACTGGAAGCTTTCTTCATTTTTTCCAATGCATGAAAGGTCTTGCCCGTATTCGTTTCCCCGATATGAAGGACATAACGAACCTGCCGCTTTAGGGATGGATCATATTCCATTCCGAAAATATCTTTCATGATCCGTTCCTCTTCTGCCTTTTGCCTTTCTAATTCTGCCAATTCTTCAGCCTGTTTTCTTTCCCGATCTTTTATGTCACGGTCGAAAATCTCATCATGTACAGACAAATGAAATGGAATCTCCGAAAGTTTTAATAGATCGGAAACGTATTCCTCCTGGATATCCTCAAATATAAAACCAACCACATCATAAATAAGAGTTTTTAGGCTATCCTTTACAAAAGGAACAGTTAATTCCTTATGAAATTTTTTAAAATATTCCCCTTTTAACTCTATAGGCAAAAGTTCCAGTATTTTTTGAGGAATTAGCTCTGAAAGATAATCATAGATTAATCCTTCATACACATAATAATACGTTTCATATTCAAAATAGGTACGACCCCACTCATGAGGTGGTTTATGTATATCACCGGTCAACTCTTCAAAAAAATCCGCCATTGTCTTGTATTCAGATGGTTGAAAAACACCCTGAGAAACTAGCTTTTCTTCTAGAGCCGCAGGATCTAAGGTTTGATATTTTGTATTTTTCTTAAAGTCCGCAGCTAATTGTTTTGCGACAAATTGGCGGACATATAAATAAAAATTCCTGTACCGCATTTCTAAGATCTTGGCAGCTATTTCTTCCATTTCTTTACGAAAATCTGCCAATTCACTTTCTAAACGTTTTTGCTCTTCACGTTTGATAAACTGTTCTTTCGCTTGCAGATATCGGGATTCCCATTGTCCTTTTTGACTTCCAAAGGCTTGGTTTACCCACTCTAACACATCAAAGGGCTGATAGGTTCTCATTTCATCCCGAAACAGCTTATTAATCAGCTTTCGGTCAACTCCGTCTACGTCATAATCTCTCTCGATTAAAAATTGCTTTTTTTCCTTTTTAGACACATCATTGGTCGATTTATTTAACCAAACGTTTATCCAAATTTGCTCAAGGTACTGCTTACGATCTTCGAGATATTGTTCAAATGACGGCAGTGTTTCTTTCGTTTCCAAATAACGGTCAATATCCTGATATACTTTCATTTTTGTATGTTCTACTGCTTGAGGATAAATCGCAGTCAGTTTGCTCATAAGATCGCCTCATAGTATGATATTTTTTTATAAAAATAATTTTTTGTTATGTATATGGTTCCATTAAGAATTAAATAAAGTAAAAAAAACCGAGCATGACTTAAAAGCAGCTCGGTCATGCAATAGCTAATTCTCATAATTGGATCGCCAAAATGGGTAAAAATCGCCCCTAATGCTTGCAGGATCAAAGGTGGAGTATTTTTTGTTGAAAAGATGAAAAAAGTCAAATAATCATCACTTCATTTAAAACTCACCCTTGGGAATTTCTTTACTATTGCATTATTATACCATTCATACGAATACCAAACGACTGTTCCTTATATCTCATTTTGCTTGCAATAATGATTCACAAGTTCTTCTATTTGATCGTGGTCCGGAAAATTACCTGAGAAATCAAAGTGTATATCTTCAATAAATTGATCTCCATTATAGACATGTATGGCTCCCTTTTTCTGAATACCACTATACTCAGGTACAAATCGGTACCCGTTGTATTGAATAGCCCCCATTTTTATTCCCCTTCTTACCATTATTTTTTCATAGTATGAGCAAAAAATAGGTGGCTATGCTATTGAAGGGACAGGTCCGAAAAGGCCCTGTCCCTCTAAATTTATGCTGTGGTAATCACTTCTTTATTATTTACCTCATGACGAATGGTTGCTTGTGCAGCAGCCAATCTAGCAAGTGGTACCCGGTATGGTGAACAGCTAACATAATCCAAACCAATGCGGTAGAAGAAATCAATTGAATTCTTTTCACCACCGTGTTCACCGCAAATGCCAGTCTTTAACGAAGCCTTTGTTGTGCGGCCAAGTTTCACACCTGTTTCTACAAGTTTTCCTACACCATCTTGATCCAATACAGCGAATGGATTTTCTGGTAGAACTTTGTTATCGATATAGGCTTGCAAGAATTTTCCTTCTGCATCATCACGGCTGTAGCCAAAAGTGGTTTGTGTTAAGTCATTCGTACCAAAGGAGAAGAAATCTGCTTCCTCCGCAATTTGATCAGCCGTCAATGCAGCGCGTGGAACTTCAATCATTGTCCCAATCGTATATTCAATTACCTTACCTGTTTCTTCTTGAATACGGATGGCCGTATCCACGACTAACTGTCTCATTTGCTTTAATTCATTTACATGTCCGACTAGTGGAATCATGATTTCAGGCTTTACTTTCATACCTTTTTCAGCTAATTTTGCAGCGGCATAGAAAATAGCTTTCACTTGCATTTCATAAATTTCTGGATAAATCATACCAAGACGGCAGCCACGATGGCCAAGCATTGGATTAAATTCGTCCAGTTGACGAACTTTTTTCAACAATTGCTCTTTCATTTTTAATTCATCTGATTGAGGATCTGTCATTTGTAACTTTGTTACTTCAACTAATAACTCCTCCTTGTTTGGCAAGAACTCATGAAGTGGAGGATCAAGCAGTCGAATAGTAACCGGATGACCTTGCATCGCTTCAAAAATCCCTTCAAAATCACCCTGCTGCATCGGCAATAGCTGTTCTAAGGCTTCCATTCTCTCACTATAGGATTCAGCTAAAATCATTTTTTGAACGATTGGAATCCGTTTCAAATCCATAAACATATGTTCAGTTCGACATAAGCCAATTCCACTTGCCCCAAATTCAAATGCTTTTTTTGCATCTTCTGGAGTGTCAGCATTGGCACGGACTCCTATTTTTCTTACCTCATCTGCCCATGAAAGCAGAAGCTGGAATTCCTCTGATAACTCTGGGTCAATCATCGGAATTTCACCAAGCATAATTTCACCGGTTGACCCATCTACCGTAATCACATCTCCATATTTTACAATTGTATCACCAACGGTAAATTGTTTCTTTTTCATGTCAATCTTGATCGCTTCACAACCACATATACAAGCTTTCCCCATTCCGCGAGCAACTACAGCAGCATGGCTTGTCATTCCCCCGCGGCTGGTTAATATCGCTTGTGCAGCTACCATCCCATGAATATCATCCGGAGTGGTCTCTGGGCTAACAAGGATTACTTTTTTACCTTCATTGCCAAGTTGTTCAGCCTCATCGGCATTAAATACAACCATACCTGTGGCTGCTCCAGGTGATGCCGGCAAACCTTTTGCAAGTACTTTTCTATCAACGGTATCATCAATTCGGCGATGAAGAAGCTGATTTAATTGATCAGAATCCACACGCATGAGTGCAGTTTTTTTGTCGATAATACCTTCCTTTACCATTTCAACCGCAATACGAATGGCTGCCTGGGCGGTACGCTTACCATTACGTGTTTGCAGGATGAAAAGCTTGCCACGCTCAACGGTAAACTCAATATCCTGCATATCTTTATAATGTTGCTCAAGAAGTTGGCATGTCTCTTCAAATTGTTGATAAACACTAGGCATTTCTTCCTTTAATGTTGCAATTGGCTGAGGAGTACGGATCCCTGCCACCACATCTTCCCCTTGTGCATTCATCAAGTATTCACCGTATAATACACATTCACCCGTCGAAGGATTCCTAGTAAAGGCTACACCAGTACCAGAATCATCGCCCATATTGCCAAATACCATACTTTGCACATTAACCGCTGTTCCCAAGTGATCAGGAATCTTATTCAAACGGCGGTAAACAATCGCGCGTTGGTTATTCCATGATTTAAACACAGCATGAATGGCCAAGAATAGCTGCTCTTTTGGATCCTGTGGAAATTCCATTTTCTTTTGTTGTTTCACAATTTCCTTATATCCTTTAATAACCTCCTGCCAATCTTCAGCTGTCATTTCTGGGTCTGAGGTATATCCTTTTTGTTCACGCTTTTCTTCTAAAAATTGTTCAAAGAAATAAGAATCAATTTCTAGAACAACATTACTAAACATTTGAATGAAACGGCGATAGGAATCATAGGCAAAACGAGGATTATTTGTTAATTTCGCCAAACCAATAACCGTCTCATCATTCATACCTAAATTCAAGATCGTGTCCATCATTCCTGGCATGGAGTATACAGAACCAGAACGAACTGAGACAAGTAGCGGATTATTGGGATCACCAAGTTTTTTACCCATTTTTTCTTCTAAAAGGCTGAGTGCTTCAAGAATCTGCTTTTCTACTTCTGTTGGAATGATTTTGCCAGATTTATAGAAAGCATTGCAAGCTTGTGTAGTAATGGTAAAACCATAAGGCACTGGCAGGCCAATTCTAGTCATCTCTGCCAGGTTTGCTCCTTTTCCTCCAAGAGTCTCTTTCATGTTTCCATTTCCTTCATGAAACAAATAAACAAACTTTTCCATTTTATATATTCCTCTCCTTTTTCAACATATCCAAAATGATTCCAGCTGTTTCCTCCACTGCTTTATTAGAAACATCAATGACAGGACATCCAACACGCTTCATTATTTTTTCTGCGTAATCTAGTTCATCTAATATTCTTTGAAAACTAGCATAATTTGATTGTGACACCAGTCCTAACGCCTTTAGCCGCTCTTTTCGAATTTCATTTAACTTGTCTGGTGATATAATTAGCCCAATACAATTTTTTCTTGGGATATGAAATAATTCATCTGGTGGCGGCACTTCCGGAACGAGGGGAACATTGGCTACTTTAAACCTTTTATGAGCTAAATACATCGACAACGGCGTTTTTGAGGTGCGGGAAACACCTATTAAAACAATGTCAGCTTTTGTTATTCCTCGCGGATCTCGACCATCATCGTATTTTACTGCAAATTCGATGGCTTCAATTTTACGAAAATATTCTTCATCTAATTTTCTCATTAACCCTGGACGATGATGTGGTTCCTTATTAAATGCCGTTTTAAATGCAGTCATAAGCGGATTGAGTAAATCGACCGCAACAATTCCCTCTTCTTTTGCCCTATTATCCAAGTACTCTTTTAAAGAGGATATAACTATGGTGTAAGCAATAATAGATTCATATTTTTTAGCTAAAGATATGATTTCTTCTATATCCTCGATATTTTCAACATATGAATTTCTTCGAATTTCTGTCTGTCCGCCGTTAAACTGTGTTGCAACAGCTTTCACAACCAGTTCTGCGGTCTCTCCAACTGAATCTGAAACAACATAAACAACTTGCTTATGTACCAAAATGAAAGCAACTCCCCTTCGTTCATTGGTCTTCCTTAAATTTCTGTTCCTCTAAATAATCCATTCTATTTTACTAATTGAAGTAACATTACCATTAGGTTTGAAGAACAACCACCCCAAATAATTATGTTACATATCATTAAATGTGTTATACTATTTATATATAGTATATAACATTTAAACGAAATGTGAAATAGTCATTTATACATTTTTAAGAATTGGCTATTTTTTACAATCTATTTAGCCAAAAAAAATCTCGTTTGTTTTAACGAGATTTTTTATATTTTAATTTGGACTAGAAAGGTGTTCGTGATGAACTTCATTCCTCTCTTTCATATTATTAAATTGCTAGAACGCATTTAAATACAAAAAAAACCGAGCTTACAATAAGCTCGGTAATCATCTATAGTGGGCCTAAATGGACTTGAACCATCGACCTCACGCTTATCAGGCGTGCGCTCTAACCAGCTGAGCTATAGGCCCATTATGGAGCGGGTGATGGGAATCGAACCCACAACAACAGCTTGGAAGGCTGTGGTTTTACCACTAAACTACACCCGCATTATATTACAGGGGTAGTAGGAATCGAACCCACATCAAAGGTTTTGGAGACCTCCGTTTTACCATTAAACTATACCCCTTTATTCATGGTGGAGGGGGACGGATTCGAACCGCCGAACCCTGAGGGAGCGGATTTACAGTCCGCCGCGTTTAGCCACTTCGCTACCCCTCCTGATATGTATGAAAAATAAATATATGGCGGAGGAAGAGGGATTCGAACCCCCGCGCGGCTTTCACCGCCTCTCGGTTTTCAAGACCGACCCCTTCAGCCATACTTGGGTATTCCTCCATAAAAAAAGTAACTTGGTAGCGGCGGAGGGAATCGAACCCCCGACCTTACGGGTATGAACCGTACGCTCTAGCCAGCTGAGCTACACCGCCAAAATTAATCGTGTTAAATTGGTGGAGCCTAGCGGGATCGAACCGCTGACCTCCTGCGTGCAAAGCAGGCGCTCTCCCAGCTGAGCTAAGGCCCCATTATTTCATGGTCGGGAAGACAGGATTCGAACCTGCGACCCCTTGGTCCCAAACCAAGTGCTCTACCAAGCTGAGCTACTTCCCGTTCAAAATATGGTGCCGAGGACCGGAATCGAACCGGTACGGTAGTCACCTACCGCAGGATTTTAAGTCCTGTGCGTCTGCCAGTTCCGCCACCCCGGCAAGATTGGAGCGGAAGACGGGATTCGAACCCGCGACCCCCACCTTGGCAAGGTGGTGTTCTACCCCTGAACTACTTCCGCAATATAAATGGTGCGGGTGAAGGGAGTCGAACCCCCACGCCTTGCGGCGCCAGATCCTAAGTCTGGTGCGTCTGCCAATTCCGCCACACCCGCGTTAAAACAGTGCCGGCTAGAGGACTTGAACCCCCAACCTACTGATTACAAGTCAGTTGCTCTACCAATTGAGCTAAGCCGGCATGAATATAGGTTTAAAAAATTTGTTTACTATTCGCACTTTGTTTCCGTCATCCCGACCTCAGTAAGTTATTACAAGTAGCAGCTCGGTCGGTATGCTGTAGTCTATTCAAGATGTTTTTTCGGGCGTGCTCTACCAATTGAGCTAAGCCGGCAGGATTAAAAGGTTTATAAATCTTATTAAGAAGGCCCGGCAGCGTCCTACTCTCACAAGGGCTTTCGCCCCAACTACCATCGGCGCTGAGAAGCTTAACTTCCGTGTTCGGTATGGGAACGGGTGTGACCTTCTCGCCATTGCCACCGGACCTATTCAATTAAGGTTCATTCCCTCAAAACTAGATAATGCAGAAGAAGTAGGGAAGAACGAGTTCGCCAAAAGCGAATGCCATCACTTTTTCAATTGGTTAAGTCCTCGATCGATTAGTATCAGTCAGCTCCACACGTCACCGTGCTTCCACCTCTGACCTATCAACCTGATCATCTTTCAGGGATCTTACTAGCTTAACGCTATGGGAAATC